>NZ_JAYGHW010000007.1:0-99453 GCF_034932185.1 Spirulina sp. CCNP1310
GTATCGCCGTTTAAGTAAAGACTATGAGCGTCTTCCCCAAATGAGTGAGTGTTTTGTTTATCAAGCCATGACATCTTTAATGCTCAAACGTCTTGCTGTTTAATCTTTTCTTTACAGATACCTTCTAGAAGAATTAAAAACTCTCAGCGAAAAAATTTTTCAAGACAATGAAATTCAGGCAAAACATAGAGTATATAGTTTTGTTCAAGATGGTATTGATATAGAACAGCTACGTCCAACACTTCAGGTAGTTTTTAGTGGAGTAATAGCAGTTGTTCAAGTAATAAATCTTGTGCTCAACATTCAAGAGAAAAGAAATAAATTATCTGCTGGTAACGACGCGCTATTTCACATTAAAGTCCAAGCAAGTAATGGTAAGAATTTGGATCTAAAAATTTCAGGAGAAATGACGAAGAAAAAAATCAAACTTTATCAAAAGTTAGGAGAAGATTTTGTTAACGAGTTTCTATCAGTGGATGATGGAAAATATTTGAAAAAATTAGGGAGTTCTGAAATAGCAGAGATTAATTTATTATTTGAGAGATTAAAAATTGAGCTTACTGATATTAGGGTTCTAGTCTCTCTTCCGTCAAAAAAAGTTGAAAATGTAACAACTTATTCTTGTGATTTTGAAAAAATAAATTTAACTGAAGCTATCAAAAGAGGTAGTGAAGAGCCTTTTTACCTCAAAGTAAATGACACTGAACGTTGCAAAAATATTTTCTATATTTTAGAAAGGGAAAACATCTTAGGTTTTCACGAAGACAGTACGGATGCTCGATTCATTGAAGTAGAAAATGAATTCATTGGATTTGTAGGCTATAGGATAGAGATACTTTCATTGTTTGAGGATGTTGTTAGTAATAAATCTTTTAATTTACATGATGAATTTTAATCTAACAAACAGCATAAAAACAATATCACAAATACAGAAGAAAAATTGAAACCTATTGACAACAAAATTTTGAATTGTTGGCAATGGATAAGAATTTTATTGCATCATATCGATTTATTGATGAGGCAAAAGAGCAGCTTAACGGCTGACGCACCACCTTAAATTAGAAACATCAACACAGGATACAAAATCTGGTTGTAGTGTTGATCTGCGTAGGGGCGTTGGCGTAAGCCTGCTGGAGGCACAAAAATTTTTCGCCCCAACATCACCGACAGCGTTACAGGATCGGATCAAGCAGATTCCAGATGATGCCCTGAGTCAAGCCGGAATTGACCCGATCAAATCGATGTCCCCGTCGCCAGTAGATTCTGGATCGTGTGGAGCAAAACTTGCGGCTTAAACGGCTTGCATAAATAGGCATCAGCCCCCTGCTCCAGACCCTGGGTGCGATCGCTGAGGGTATCCTGGGTAGAGCAGAGAATCACATAAATACCTTGGGTGCGGCGATTGGTCTTTAAAAACCGGCAAACCTCATAGCCATTGAGATGGGGCATCACCACATCGAGAATAATGATGTCCGGGAGTTCCTGACGCACTTTTTTGAGGGCATCCAGACCATTGCCCACCGCCGTAACGGTAAAAGACTGAGCCTTCAGCCAATGGGCAATTAAATGTCGCTGGGTACGACTATCTTCCACCACCATGATGTGAGCCATCAGAATACCTTGCCAAACGAAGAGCTATCTACAAAATCCTGATCCCTAACCCCAAAATCAGGGATGATTCATCCCCAATCTGCCCATAACCCGAAAGAGGGTCATGCCTAAGCGGATCAGCGTTAGACTGAAAACCCCTCGCTCTCCGGATGATCCTGGCGGTAGATGCGGTGCAGATGCTTTAAAAATTGGGTTCCACGCCGCTCAATGCTGATTGAACAGTGCGATCGCAGCTTACACCCTATTCCATTTTAAGAGAGTTCCCAGCGTTCGGCATCGGACTAATGGGGGAGTTTGATCGCGAAAATGCGTAAGGCGTGATGGGGCAGGTTTCCCAAGGCGACCAAGTAGCGGGTAAACGGCTATTCTGTAACAACACCGTCGCTGCCGTGGCCGTCAGGGGATGGGCGAAAAAGTAGCCCTGACCCAATTCACAGCCCAAAGTCCTCAGGTAGTTAATCTGGGTTGTGGTTTCTACGCCCTCCGCCACCACATCCATCCCCAAGTTATGGGCCAAAGCAATAATCGTTTTAATAATCTCCGCCTCTCCCCCTTGGGTGTCAACCGATTGCAGGAAAGAGCGGTCAATTTTGAGCGTATCCACCGGGAAATTGTGGAGATAGCTGAGGGAAGAATAACCCGTGCCAAAATCATCAATACTCAGTTGCATCCCTCGGGACTTCATGGCTTGCAGCGTTTCTTGGGCCAATTGAGCTTGGCCCATAATCGCACTCTCGGTAATTTCAAACTTGAGACAGTGGGGATTGATGTGGGTGCGTTGCAACATCGTATCGATTTGGGTGAGCAATTCCGGCTGGGCAAACTGCCTAGCGGAGAGATTAATATTCATCGTGATCTCAAGATCGGAACCCCATTGCTGTTGCCAGGTTTGCAGTTGATGGCAGGCTTGGGCAATCACCCAGGCCCCGATATCGAGGATTAAGCGGGTTTCTTCGGCCACGGGAATAAATTGGCTGGGGGAAATCCAACCTTGTTCGGGGTGATACCACCGGATCAGGGCTTCAAAGCCAGCCAGTTTGCCGCTGGCGAGGTGAATAATCGGTTGATAGTAAAGTTGGAATTGGTCTTGCTCAATGGCCCAGCGGAGATTGGTTTCCAATTGCAGCCGCTCCACGGCGGAACTGTGCATGGCGTAGTTAAAGACGGCATAATGCCCTTTCCCCCCGGCCTTGGCTTGGTACATGGCGGTATCGGCATCCCGGAGTAGTTCTTCGGGGTGGTGGTAGTTGGGATGGGCGCAGGCGATGCCAATACTGACGTTGGAAAAAATCGTGTGCTGGTCGATGGTGAAGGGTTGGAGGAAGGCTTCATGGATCCGCTGGGCGATGGCGATCGCCTCCTCTTCCTGCCGCACATGGGGAATGAGTACCGTGAATTCATCCCCTCCCAAGCGGGCTAAAAGCTGATCCGGGGTTAAACAACCGCGCAAACGTCGGGCAATGGCCATCAGCAGATGATCCCCCACCGTATGGCCCAAACCATCATTGACCATCTTAAAACTATCAAGATCGAGGAACAGCACCGCAAAGGGGTTGGTGGCATTACTGTGGTAGCTGTTGATCGATTCCTGAAGGCGATCGAAGAAGTAAGCACGATTCGGCAGATCCGTGAGGGCATCGTAGAAGGCAAAATGTTCTAATTGTGCCTCAGCCTGTTTGCGATCGGTGATATCCGTCAACATCCCCAACGCCCCCAAATACTCTCCCGCCTCATTAAATAAGGGACTGGTGGAAATTAAAGCCCATAGGGTTTGGCCATTCCGTCGCCGGAAACGAAAATCATGGCGATCTTCTTCCCCTCGCCGCCGCTTCGCCAGTTTTTCCGCCACGAGGGGCCGCGTCACGGGATCAATAAAATCAAAGAGGGATTTACCCCGCATTTCCTCTGGGGTATAACCGAGCATTTCCGCCATTTGGGCATTGACAAAGCTGGTGCGGTCTTGCTCATCGAGCATCCAAATCCCCTCTGCTGCTGTTTCGACAATCCGACGGTATTGAGCCTCACTACTTTGGAGCGCCAATTCCGTTTGATAGCGTTGGGTGATGTCGTTCTGGATGCCGACAAAATGGGTGAGGTGTCCTTGATCATTAAAGACCGGCGCAATAAACAGTTGATTCCAAAAGGGTGTGCGGTCTTTGCGATAGTTCCGCAGTGTGACATGGCATTCCCGCACCTCCTCAAGGGCGGAGCGGACTGAAGCGAGGGCTTCCGGTTGCGTCTCTGGCCCCTGGAGAATGCGACAATTGCGGCCGATGACTTCCTCCCCTTTGTACCCCGTCATCGCTTCAAAGGCGGGGTTAACGTAGATCACTGGGTTATCGGGTTGGGTCGCATCGGTGAGGACAACACCGTTATGGCTGGCGGCGATCGCCCTTTCCAGCAACCTTAACTGTTCATCAGCCTGCTGACGAGCAATGGCCGTGGCTAAGACATGGGCAACGGCTTGTAAAAAGTGAATATCATGCTCAGTAAACGAGCGACGGCTTTGGGTATGCACGCCCAAAACCCCAAAGGGAGCCGCCTCGTTTTTCCCCGCAATCAAGACATTCACCCCCGCCACAATGTTGTGGTTATGGAGCAGGGGGGTTCCGCCAAAGCGGGTTTCCGTGGCCAGGTTGGTGACAATCACCGGCTGATTCATGGCGAGGGTATAGCCCGCGTGGGACTGTCGCCCGGCACTGAGCACCGCATGACCTACTAAACTGCGCTCCCAACCCGTACCGGAACGGAGCAAAAAGGCTTGACCATTGGGGAGCAGTTCTAAAACATAGCCAAACTTAACATCTAAGGTGCGGGACACTAAGCGGATGGCCTGCTGCATCAGCAGATCGAGGTTTTGGTTGGCGAGGGCTTTTTGCCCCAGTTTGGCGACGATCGCCTGTTGACGGAGCCGTTGGTGGAGTTGGCTTTGGGTTTGGGCGCGATCGCGCAAATGGGCCTGTTGGCTCGTGATATCACGAATAATCGCTAACACCTCCGAACCGCTATAGGCCGTGATCCGCGCTTCGTAGTCCTGAAGACGGCCCCCATAGGGCAGTTGGTAGATGAGGGTTTGGGTCTGTTGGCTGGTGAGGGCGGTGGCGATCGCCCCGAGGAGTTGCTCCGCCAAATCGATTGGCATCAAATCCCCAAGGCTTTTGCCAATAGCATTCTCCGGCAGTAGGTTGGTTAAGGGCCCAACGGTGGGATAGTAATCCATCAACATCCCATCCGCCCGACAACGCATCAATAGATCCGGAATCGCTTGTAGATAAATCCGTTCCGAGGAAATGGAATGGGGAGTCACATCCTCAGCAATGACCGACAGCGTGTGAGTGCGTTTACTGGCTAAGGGTTGCCACCGTAGCCAAAACATCGAGCCGTTACGATGGAGATGACGGGTGACAAAGGGGGCGATCGCCTCACCCCGCTGCATTTGCCCTAAAGCAGTGGTGATCAGCGTTTGATCCCCGTGATAGGTTAAAGCCTGCCAGGATTGATGCATTAATTGAGCCAGAGGATAGCCAAATTGTTGTTCCCAAGCAGCATTGAGGTAGCTCAATTTCCCCCCGACGGTGATCACCGCACAAAGGTCTTGCACTTGGTCTAAAAACCCTTGGGGTTCCCCCTTCCCCTCTGACCCCCCGCCCTCACGGCCATTGAAGCTCCGGCTTGGACTCCCCGCCACTTGCCAAAGTTGCTCAAGCCCCTTGATGAAGAATAAAACGGTGGGGATCAGGAAAAACAAAGCAAGATAATGGTGGGAATTTACTCCTGAGCAAAAAAGCCACACCCCAATGATACTGGTGACTAAACTCAGCACCCAGCCTTTTGCCACTGAAAGGATGTATTCCATTGGAGGTGTAAATACTGGGCAGGGGTGGATCATATCATTCAAGTTTTGGGTGTATTCTCAAGCACCCTTTGCCTCTATTCTAGGGGAAATGTTAAGGACTCCGAAACTTTTTTGTAGTTAACTTGCGGAGTGTTTAGTTTTGTAAAGCTTTCCCAAGACTCTAGAACCCCTGTTGATTGCACCAAAACCTGAATATGATTCAGGTATAACGGTTTAACGATGGGGCTATTTTTCCCTGGAAATGCCAGATCCAATCCCCTGTTACGGTCAAAAGTCAAAATAAAAGTCCACCGCGTTTAAAATGCGCATCTTAGTTCAATACTTGAATTTCTTAAGATTTTTTTAAGATTAATCCCCATAATGTAGTCATCGGATTTACTCTGCAAAAGAATGTGGTTACTGAGTATGTTGTAAAGTATTGTGTGTACGGCCGGCAAAAACCAGTCTTCATGTTCTTGATTGAGCAAAACTACCATGCAAGTCACTCAATCCACCGCCCCCCTTGTCCAAGCCCAGCGGAACTATTTTCAAAGCGGCGTAACCCATGCCTACGGATTTCGCCAAACACAACTGAAAGCGCTAGGCGCAGCTATCCAAGAGCAGCAAGGGGCGATCCAGCAGGCCTTAGCCCAAGATTTGGGCAAGTCTGTTTTTGAAGCAGTCCTAACAGAAACGACCAATAGCATTAGCGAAATTAACCACACCCTCAAGCACCTCAAGGCTTGGATGGCTCCCCAACGGGTGCGGACGAGCGTTGTCCAATTTCCGGCCCAGGGGGAAATTTGGTCAGAACCTTTGGGGGTGGTGTTGAATATTAGCCCCTGGAATTATCCCTTTCAGTTGGCCATGGGGCCGTTGATTGGGGCGATCGCCGCTGGTAATTGCACGATTCTCAAGCCCTCGGAACTGGCCCCCCACACCTCGGGGGTGATTGCGGAGTTAATCGCTAAAACCTTCCCCCCGGAATACATCACCGTTGTCGAAGGGGATAAAACGATTACCCAAGACCTGCTCAAAAACCGCTTTGATCATATTTTCTTTACCGGCAGTACGGCTATTGGCCGGTTAATCATGGCAGCGGCGGCTCCCCATTTAACCCCCGTGACGTTGGAGTTGGGGGGGAAAAGCCCTTGTATTGTTGGGCCGGATGCGCCTGTGGAGTTAACGGCGCGGCGCATTGCCTGGGGTAAGTTCATCAATGGGGGGCAGACCTGTATTGCGCCGGATTATGTTTTAGTTCCCCCAGCGTTAAAAGCGCCGCTGTTGGGGCAATTGCGCCATTGGATCGGGGAGTTTTACGGGAAAAATCCCGCTGATAGCCCCGATTATGGGCGGATTATTAATGAACACCATTGGCAGCGGTTGCGGGATTTAGTTGATCCGGCTCAGGTCGTGATTGGCGGTGACGGGGACATTGAGGCCCGTTACTTTGCCCCCACGGTACTGGATGGGGTGGGTTGGGATGATCCGGTGATGGAGGCGGAGATTTTTGGGCCGATTTTGCCGATTTTGACCTATGGGGAGATGGGGGAGGCGATCGCCGCCATCAATGCCCGGCCCAAACCCTTAGCCCTTTATTTATTCACCAACGACCCAAATTTACAAAACCAAGTTCTCAGCCAAACCAGTAGCGGCGGGGTCTGTATCAATGACACGATCATGCAGTTGGGTGCGCCGTCGATGCCCTTTGGGGGTGTGGGGGAAAGTGGTATGGGGGCATACCATGGCAAGTTTTCCTTTGATACTTTTTCCCACCGTAAGAGTGTCTTAAAGCGCAAGTTTTGGCTAGATCTGGATCTACGCTATCCCCCCTATCACGACAAGTTGAAATGGCTGAAGTGGCTACCCTAAAGGAAAAAATTTTGTACCCTAGCTCTGCCGCTATCGAGGGGCAGAGCCTCCCAAATGCCATGACTGGGTAGAACCCAGTCACGAGAACAATCAATCTCGTCTCATTAGCTTTTCTTATAACCTTAAACTGGGAAGATCCCTCACATTTCTTAATTTATTGCGTTATGCTCGTAAATCTCGTCTATTTCAGAAAGTTTGTTCTCCATGCACATGATTACCCGCAAACGTATTAATGAATTTATCGAACAACACCCAGACACTCGTACTGCACTAAACCGTTGGTACAAGATTGTTAAAGCCAGTCAATTTGAGTCGTTTGATGATGTGCGCAGTACATTCCCCGATGCTGATCGGGTAAATAACTTGACAGTTTTTAATATTGGTGGGAATAAAGTGAGATTAATAGCCGCCATTCACTACAATCGAAAGAGAGTGTATATTAGATACGTGCTTACTCATTCTGAATATGATCGAGGTAAATGGAAAACATGACAATGATAAGTATTCTTGAAACAGAAAAATTGTGGCAGCCTTTCGCTGAAACATTAGAGGTTCCTTCTAGCGAAGAAGACTATCAGAACTTAGTCAATTTGCTTGATCAACTCATTGATGAAGTGGGAGAGAATGAACAGCATCTTCTCACTTCATTGATGGGCATTATTGGCCTTTTGATTGAACAGTACGAAAATGAAAACGTTCCAGAACCTTGAAACTCACTTTCTACAGGTTAACCTCGTGTCCTGGCTCTGCTTGGGCAAAGGCTCCCGGTGGCTCTGCCGCTACCGGGAGGCGGAGCCTCCCAAATGCCATGACTGGATTCTACCCAGTCACGAGGGCGTAGGGGCGTTGGCGTAAGCCTGCCGGAGGTGCAAAAATTAAACCTTTCGCCCTCCCCAGCCTAGATAAAGCGATCGGGGAGTTCGAGGGGGATGGGGCCGAGATCGCCCCGGCGGAAATCGTTGAGGAGCATCACCGCCACCCGTTGCGTATCGCTTTGGTAACGCTGATCCGCTAAACGATGTAAATAGCCCTCGCCATTCTCCTCAACTTCCAGGGGCAGATGATAGCGATCGCCTAAAACCCCCGCCAAATCCAACGCCTGCAACAGATCAATCAACCGCTCCGCTACCTTTTCGTTATCGTAGGCCGCCTCCCCAATATCCTCACAGATCGCCAACTTCACCGCATCCTCCTGACTCTCCAACTTCCAGGGGATCACCCCCGGCGCATCCAAAAGTTGAATCTCATCCGAAAGGCGCACCCATTGCAATTGCCGCGTTACCCCCGCTTTCCGCGCACTTTTCGCCACCTTGCGATTCACCATCCGATTAATTAACGCCGACTTCCCCACATTGGGAAACCCCATCACCACCGCCCGCACGGGGCGCGATCGCATCCCCCGGCTGTGGCGTTTCGCATTCACCGCCACCCCCACCTCCTGAGCCGCCTTAATCACCGGCCGAACCCCGATTCCCGCCTTCGCACTCGTCCAATACACCGTTTCCCCCTGATTTTGAAACCAATTTTCCCAGGCCTGTTTTAATTCCGGCGGGATCATATCCACCCGATTTAATAACAATAAACGCGGTTTTTCCCCAATCCATTGGGGAACATCAGGATGCTGGGAAGCGAGGGGAATGCGGGCATCGAGGACTTCAAACACCACATCAACGTGCTTGAGTTGCTCCTTGAGTTGGCGCTCTGCCTTGGCGATGTGACCGGGATACCATTGAATAGCGGGGGGACTGTTGCGCATAGGAGGGAGGGGGCGATCGCCTAAAAAAGCGGAATTCCTTTCTATTATCCCCACAAGCGGGAAAGGTGGGAAAATAGCAAAAACGCTAAAGGTGTGATGGAAACGGCTCGATCTGGTTATACTTTGCCCGTCTTTGCGGCGGCGGCGGCGGTGGCGGCATTGCGGGGATTGCAAACGGGGGAAAGTTGCCACAGCATTACCCTCGATTTAATTCAACCCGCTGAATCCGTGGAAATTCCCATCGAACAAATGGCCCCGTTGGGCAATGGAACAGTCCTCGCCATCACCCGCAGCGATCCCGGCGATAACCTCGATCTCACTCGCCATACCCCCGTTTGGGCGATTGTTCGCTTCAGCCCCGATGCCCCCGAACCGATCACCCTTGTAGGGGGGGAAGGCATCGGCAAACAAGCGGATCAACATCCCGCCATCTATCGCTACGCCCGCGAGGTGATCACCCATAACCTCCTCAAACACCTGCAACCCAACCAACAGATCACCGTGGAGATTATCCTCCCCGCTGGCCGAGAGTTAGCCAAACGCACCGCTAACGCTGCCTTTGGTGTGATTGAAGGGTTATCCCTGTTAGGCACAACGGGGATTAGCCAACCCCTGAGCGCACCGGCCCAACTGGCGGAATATCAAGAAACCTTGGCCCAACAAGTAGCCCAATTTAAAACCCTCGTGTTTTGCCTAGGGGAAAACGGTTTAGATTTGGCGCGAACGATGGGGATCAATCCCGCTCAACTGGTGAAAACCGCCAATTGGTTGGGGCCGATGCTCGTCGCGGCGGCGGCCTTGGGGGTGGAATCCCTTTTGCTCTTTGGCTACCACGGCAAGCTGATTAAACTGGCTGGGGGCATTTTCCACACCCATCACCATTTGGCCGATGGGCGGCTGGAAATTCTCACGGCCTACGGCGTGCGGGCGGGGTTAGCGGGGCCACTGTTACAGGATGTGGTGAATAGTGCCACAACGGAGGCCGCCCTCCAACGATTGCGCCAGGAGGGGGCGGCGGTGGTTGCCGCTGTGTATGACTTGGTGGTGGCGGGGATTGATGAGCGGAGCCGCGCCTATGTGGAGAAGCAAGGGTATAAGGCCCCCCGGATTGGCTCGGTGCTGTTTGATGGCGATCGCCTCCCCTTCAGCCAAAGTACAACGGGGGCAGAGATTCTCCGGGAATTATGCTAATATTATATTAATAAATAATATTAATTGTGGAAATGTTGTGAGTTAATCCCGCCATTTCATTCCTATTTAAAATTTCGTTTTTTGACGATGGACAATCCCTAAACTATGCTTTTTCTTCATTAACACTCACGCTAAATTCTAATGGCAACCCAATCATCTCCATCCCTCCTTGTCGATCCGCAAACTGACGTAGAGCAACCCCCGATTCATCGTCAGATGATTGCAATTCTAGATTTCGGCTCCCAGTATTCAGAACTGATTGCCCGGCGCATCCGGGAAACTCAAGTTTATTCCGAGGTGTTACCCTACCGTACCACTGCCGAGGAACTGCGCAAGCTCAACCCCAAGGGGATTATCCTCTCTGGCGGCCCCAACTCCGTTTACGACGGCCATGCCCCCCAATGTGATCCCGCCCTTTGGGATTTAGAGATTCCCATTTTAGGCGTGTGCTATGGGATGCAACTGATGGTGCAACAGTTGGGGGGGCAAGTGGAGCGGGCCAAACAGGCGGAATATGGCAAAGCGGCGCTGATGATCGATGACCCCACCGATCTGCTCACCAATGTCGAACCCGGCTCAACGATGTGGATGAGCCACGGCGATTCCTGCACAGCCTTGCCCCATGGCTTTGAAGTATTAGCCCACACCGATAACACCCCCTGTGCGGCGATCGCCCACCACAGCCGCCACCTCTACGGCGTACAGTTCCACCCCGAAGTTGTCCATTCCGTCGATGGCATCGCCCTGATTCGCAACTTTGTCTACCACATTTGCGATTGCCAACCCACTTGGACAACGGCCACCTTTGTGGAAGAAGCGATCCGAGAAGTGCGCAACCAAGTGGGAGATAAACGGGTTTTACTCGCCCTTTCGGGGGGTGTCGATTCCTCCACCCTAGCCTTCCTCCTCCATGAGGCAATCGGGGATCAACTCACCTGTATGTTCATTGATCAAGGCTTCATGCGCAAAGGGGAACCGGAGCGGCTCGTCAAGATTTTTAAAGAGCAGTTTCATATTGATGTGGTCTATGTCCATGCCCGCGATCGCTTCCTCAAACAACTCGAAGGCATCACCGACCCCGAAGAAAAACGCCGCCGCATTGGCCATGAATTTATCCATGTCTTTGAAGAGGAATCCCAAAAACATGGCCCCTTTGATTACCTTGCCCAAGGCACGCTTTACCCCGATGTGATTGAATCGGCGGATACCAATGTCGATCCCAAAACCGGCGAACGGGTGGCAGTGAAAATCAAAAGCCATCACAATGTCGGCGGCTTGCCGGATCAACTGCGGTTTAAATTAGTTGAACCCCTGCGGAAACTCTTTAAAGATGAAGTGCGCAACGTGGGGCGAGCCATTGGTTTACCGGAGGAAATTGTCCGTCGCCATCCCTTCCCCGGCCCCGGTTTAGCGATTCGCATTATTGGCGAAGTTACCGCCGAGCGGCTGAATATTTTGCGGGATGCGGATTTTATTGTCCGGGATGAAATCAGCAAGCAGGGGGTTTATCACGACTATTGGCAGGCTTTTGCCGTACTTTTACCGCTCCGCAGTGTGGGGGTAATGGGGGATCAACGCACCTATGCCCATCCGATTGTGTTGCGGTTTGTTTCCAGTGAGGACGGGATGACGGCGGATTGGTCGCGGGTTCCCTATGAATTGTTGGAAATTATTTCTAACCGCATTGTCAATGAGGTGGAGGGGGTGAATCGGGTGGTGTATGATATCACCTCGAAACCCCCCGGAACTATCGAGTGGGAATAAATTTTCTGCTTATCCCCCTGCCCTCACCCTAAATCCCTCTCCCAAGTTTGGGAGAGGGACTTTGAGCGGGAATTAGATTATTTCTGAACAATCGGTATTTCTGGATGATCGGAAATCCGGTTACAAAATTGGGCGTGGGGGCGAAATTTAAAATTTTTTGCCCCTGCGGGGTTGCATTCAGCGGCTCTCCCATAGCAATCCTATTTGATTCGTGAAACTTCCGACTCCCCTCTCCCACAGTTTGGGAGAGGGGCTGGGGGTGAGGGCTTACCCTACCATTGCTCTAAAATCTCAGAATTATTGAAGTTGTGAAAAAACAAGATTCTCCCCTCAATGGCATTTGGCTCTTCATGATCATCGCCTCGACAGTGGTGGCGGCGGCGCGGGGAACGATGCCGGAACTCACCGAAGCGGTGTTTGAGTCGGCGGCTAATGCGGTGACGTTGGCCATTGGCTTGATTGGGGCGTTAGCCCTGTGGTTGGGGATTATTCGCGTTGTGGAAGCAGCGGGATTGATGGCGGTGGTGGCGCGGCTGATCCGGCCGGTGATGTTGCGGCTGTTCCCCGATGTGCCGCCGGAGCATCCCGCCATGTCTGCAATGATTATGAATATGGCGGCTAATGCGTTGGGGTTGGGCAATGCCGCTACGCCCATTGGTTTGAAGGCGATGACGGAGTTAAATAAGCTCAACACCGCACCGGGGACGGCGACCAATGCGATGTGCTTATTTTTGGCGATTAATACTTCTTCCGTGACGATTTTGCCCATTAGTGCGATGACGGTGCGGGCGGCGGCGGGGGCGGCTGAACCGGGATCAATTATTTTGCCTTCAATTTTGGCAACAATCGCCTCCACAACGGTGGCGATCGCCGCCGCTAAACTCCTAGCCCGCCCCGATACGCAACCGGCCCCGGTTGATGTTGAAACCCTCGAACCGGATCACCCCTTAGAAGAATCCCCCCCAGAACCGCCAATGGTAGAACTCGATCCCCCTGGATTGTGGGGCAAGATTATTTTTGGGGGGCTAACGGTGTTGTTTTTGGGAGCGATCGCCTACCGCCTCACGGTACAAGGCACACCGGCCCTCGCCGCCACGGATTTAATGGCCGGGATTTCCAACTGGCTCCTCCCCATCGTGATCTGTACCTTGCTGCTTTTAGGCTATTGGCGGGGCGTAAAAGTTTATGAAGCCGTCACCGAGGGGGCCAAAGAAGGCTTTGATATTGCGGTGCGGATTATTCCCTTTTTGGTGGCGATTTTTGTCGCCATTGGCATGGTGCGGGCCAGTGGTTTATTAGATGGATTAACGCAGGTGCTCGCGCCGATTACCGAATGGGTCGGGATGCCCGCCGAAGCCCTGCCCATGGCCTTCATTCGCCCCCTCTCCGGCGGCGGCGCTTTTGGGGTAATGTCAGAAATTGTCAACAATGATCCCGATGGCTTTTTATCCTATCTGGTCAGCACGATGCAGGGATCCACAGAAACGACGTTTTATGTAATGGCAGTCTATTTCGGCAGCATCGGCATTCTCCGCACCCGCCACACGTTACCGGCGGCGTTAGCGGCGGATCTGACGGGAATTATCGCCTCGTTGGTGATCTGTCGCCTCACGTTTTAGCGGTTTGGCGTTTCGGGGTAGCCGATGATCTTGATTTTTGATAAAACTCATGGGTTAATTGGACAATTTTGATCCCCATGGGCATCGATGCGGGTTTAACCCTAAATCATTAATTCCCCCACCCCAGGAGCGTGTTGGATGGATACATTAACCACCCTTGAGGTATGCCTCGCAATGGGTGCATGGACACCAATTGCCCCTCCCCTATTGGCAATTTTTGGCGGCCCGATCACTGATCCCGTTGGGGTCTTTTTGATCATCATGGCGATCATGTTGGTGGCCCCCCTCATGTTTGAGCGGTTTCGTTTACCGGGAATTGTTGGGCTGATTCTCGCGGGGGTGTTAGTGGGCCCCAATGGTTTAGGCGTGTTGCAGCGGGATAATACGATTATCCTGTTGGGAACCGTGGGCCTGTTGTTTCTGATGTTCCTAGCGGGGTTGGAAACCAGTTTGAACGACCTTAAACACAATGGTAAGCAGGCTGTGACCTTTGGCCTGGCCACCTTTGTGATCCCGATGGTGATGGGGACGGTGGCGTTTTTGCTGTTGGGGTATAGCTGGTTGGCTTCGATTTTAGTGGCCTCCTGTTTTGCTTCCCATACGCTGCTTTCCCTGCCGGTGGTGAGCAAGTTGGGGATTATGCGATCGCCCATTGTCACCACCACCCTCGGCGGTACGTTAATCACCAACGTCTTTGCCCTCTTGGTGTTGGCCATCGTCGTGCAGGCCCACCAGGGGGATCTCAGCCTTGGGTTTTGGCTGGTTTTGATTCCCTCCCTGACTGCCTACACCGTAGCCACCCTTTGGGGTGTACCCCGGTTGGGACGGTGGTTTTTTCGGCGGTTTGGCCATGATGAGGGGGCAGAATTTTTGTTTGTGGTGGCGACGTTGTTTGTTGTGTCCTATGTGGCGGGATTGATCGATGTGGAGCCGATTATTGGCGCATTTTTAGCGGGAATTGCAATTACCGAACTGATCCCCCAACTCAGTCCCCTGATGAACCGGCTCCAATTCATTGCCAACACGCTATTTATCCCCTTCTTTTTGATTTCCGTGGGGATGCTCGTCAATCCTGGGATTTTATTTCAGGAAGCGCAATCGCTGCTGGTGGCGGGGGTGATGATTGGGGTGGCGATCGCCGCCAAATGGCTCCCCGCTTGGCTGACCGGCGTGATTTTTAAATATCCCGCCCCCCAAACCTTGACGATGTTCGGCCTTTCGGTGGCCCAAGCCGCCTCCACCCTCGCCGCGATCACCGTCGCCTACGATATCCAACTGGTGGATCAACGGACGGTCAACGGCACGATCGCCATGATCCTCGTCACCTGTTTACTCTCCCCCTGGGTGACAGATCGTTGGGGGCGACAGGTGAAAGCCGGGGGATCCGCCACGGCAAGCCCCACGGTTCAGCCCGAATTACCCCGCAATCAACCGGCGAAATATCGCATTTTAGTGCCGGTGGCCAATCCCAATACTGAGGATAATTTGTTGAATTTGGGGATTTTATTGGCGAAACAAAGTCAAGGAACGCTCTTGCCTTTCCATGTTTTGCTCGATCATTTAGGGCCAATTACGCCTTCGGATCAGACCCGCCAAGCGCAGCTTTTAGCCCATGCGGAACAGATTGCCCATGCAGCGGTGACGGCGGTGAAAACCATTGGGCGGGTGGATGATTCCATTGATAAGGCGATTGTGCGGGCCACCCAGGAGAACGGCGCAAGTTTAATTATTTGTGGGTGGAAAGGGTATTCCAACTATCGGGATAACTTTTTCGGCAGTGTGATTGATAATGTGCTGCGGCGATCGCCTGTCCCTGTATTAGTGACCCGGTTTACGAACCCCCTCAAAACCACCCAGCGGATTCTCCTCGCCCTCGCCGATCAAGGCCAAACGCCCCCCCATTTCACCGCCGGCCTCCGCATTGCCCACACCCTTGCCACGGAGTTAAAAGCCCGCTTAGAGGTGGTGCAAGTCACCCCCAGCCCCCACAGTCCAACGGCGATCGCCATTCCCCCCAATTTCAATAACATCACGCTCCGGCAGGAGCGGGGCAATTTTGTGCCGCGCATGGTTGAACTCATTGGTCAGGATGATCTGTTGGTGTTAATCGTCGAGTCTGATGTCAATTTGCCGGGTTTATCGGTATTGGGCAATGATTCGGAGGCGATCGCCCGCAGCGCCCCCCATCTCTCGATCCTGATCATTCACTATCCCGCCGCCGTCTGACCCCGCCACAAATCCGCTAGGCCATCGGTGACAACCCCATTGCCGAGGTCGTTGAGGTGGATGTGGTCGTGGTAGAGGCGATGGGGATCGGGGTCGGCATTGAAGACCGGGAGAAAATCGAGGTAGGGGATGTTATGGGTTTGGGCGAAGGTGGTGAGGCGATCGCGGGCCACCCGTTCATAATCGCGGGGTTTTCCGGGTTTGACCTCCCGTTGGAGGGGAGTCATCGCTAAATACAATTGCGCCCCTTGGGTTTGGGTGAGGGTGTGGATTTGCCCTAGGGCGGTGAGATTTTTGCCGATGCGATCGCCCCCCTCCTGATCCAGGGCAACTAATTCTGGCAACGGTGGCCCCTTGCGGCCATAGCGTTGATAAACCTCATGGATTGCGCACCAAGGGAGGCGATCGGGATAATTGCGATCGCGCCCCACCCGTAACCCAGAGGGAGCAGTGGCAAATAAATCATCGGTATTGAGCAGGACGATCACCCCCTGCGCCCCAAACAGGCCAAACCGCGCCACATAGGCCCACTGATTGCGCGGCCCCCAGGAATTCGCCGAAGCATTCAACACTTCTAAACCTAACTGTTGCCCCAACCGCGCCGAAATAATCCGCCCCTGATCCGTCCACCAGCCCCCATTGGCCACGGAATCCCCCAAAAGGAGCAACCGCCCTCCCCTTGGCTCTGGGGTAATCTCCGGCCCCCGCATCCCGTAGCCATTAATCACAATTCGCTGACCATCGCGGCGGGTGCGTTGGTGGGGGGCGGGGAGATAGCCAATTTCAGGATCAGCGATGTAGAGCAGGGGACGGCCGAGGCCAAAGCGCCAGCGGAGGATCCCTTCGAGGAGGGTGAGGGCGATCGCCATTGTCAGCAAAATCCAGAAAATTGGCATAGGCGGTTGTCCCTCCCGATGATTAAGATGAGAAAATGATTTGCCATTGCTTTGACAATGGCGACTTTGCAGCCTGCAACCGAGGAAACACTACTATGTCTGACCTAAATCGCGGCATTATGAAATTCAAAGGTGCGGATCAGCCCCTTGTGGTCTATACATCCGCTGCCCTTGTTTTGGGTAGCATTGCTATCTTAATCCTGTGGGCCCTGCGTGTGGCCTACGCCGTCTAACATTCAAAAAGCCCAAGCTTACCCCAAGCGGGTGAGCTTGGGGTCTGTCCCCAATCTTTGTAGCCAGCCGGTGCGTCCTACGTCTATCCCGCTGCCGCCCCTCTATCCCCATTCCCCCCATATTCCCCTTGTTATCTCCCATTAACACCTTAGCCGTTGCCGAAGCTGCCCCTCTCCTGGGTTCAGTTTGGCTCGATCTTACTGTCGTGATCTTGATGTTAATGCTTTCAGCCTTTTTCTCTGGGTCAGAAACGGCGATTACCGCCCTTGATGACCTCAAGCTCCGAGGGTTAATCAAACGCCAGGGCGATCCTGACGGACTCTTTCGCCTCGTCATTAACAAACGGCCCCGTTTCATCACCACCCTGCTGTTAGGGAATAACATCGTTAATATTTCTTCTGCTGTCCTGAGCAGTAACCTCTTTGTAATCTGGTTAGGAAATGCGGGGTTAGGGTTGGCAACGGGGGTTGTAACGGTATTGGTGTTAATTTTTGGGGAAATCACGCCGAAATCTCTCGCGATCTTAAATTCCCTAACAGTGTTTCGTTTCGCAGTGCGGCCGGTTTATTGGCTCTCCCGGTTTTTTGGTGCCTTCGGATTAATTTATCTGTTTGAATCGATTACCCACGTCCTGATCCGTTCGTTCCAGGGCAAATCCACCAAAGTCATTGAGGGTGAAAGTCTTACCGACTTGCAACTGATGATGGAGGTGCTCAGTGGCAAGGGGAAGCTGGATTTTTACCGCCATGATCTGATCAATAAAACGCTCATGTTGGATCAAATGATGGCGAAGGATGTGGTGAAGCCCCGCATTGAAATGCAAACCATTGCCCATTGTGCAAGTTTACAGGAATTAGTTGATCTTTGCTTGAAAACTGGCTATTCTCGTATCCCTGTCCAAGCGGATTCTAAGGATCAAATTGTCGGTATTGTCCATTTAAAACGGGCTTTACAACAATTACAATCCACTGAACCAGCCCCGGCAGAGCCTCATGATCTCAACCTCACTGCTGTGATGGATCCGCCGGTCTATGTGCCGGAAACGCAACGGGTGGCGAGTTTGCTGAAGGAAATGCTCAAACAGCGATGGCATTTGGTGATTGTCGTGGATGAGTATGGGGGAACGGTGGGGTTAATTACATTGGAGGATATTTTGGAGGAATTGGTGGGGGAAATTTACGACGAAAGTGATTTCCCGCGTCAACGGTTGCCCCTCCTTCAATAGGGGTTTAAGGGTTAGAAACCGGGTTTTTGGGAGGGGTTGGGGGGCAAACAAGGAGATAGACGCAACCCGGTTTCTTAGCTAGTGGAAAGAAACCGGGTTTCAGGAGAGCGATGCTGGGTAAGGGGTTGGTGCAAGAAACCCGGTTTCAGGTTTGAGGTTAGAAACCGGGTTTTTGGGAGGGGTTGGGCGGTAAACGAGAGGATAAACGCAACCCGGTTTCTCGATTTGGGGAATGGGGTAAAATTGGGGGTAGTATTTTGAAAAATTTACGATGCTCACTACGGAAACTGAAATTTTAGCAATTTTGCGTAATCTGCCCCAGCCTGCTTTAGATGAGGCGAAAATATTTTTAGATTTTTTGGCTTGGCGGTATCAAAATAATTTGCCTCAAGGAGCAAATTTAATTGCTAGTTTGCGGGGGAAGGCGACGAGGGATCTGAGTACCGATGAGATTTTGAGCTTAACGCGGGGTGAGGAATGACGGATTTCCTCATAGATAGTAATGTAATTCTGGATGTATTGACTGAAGATCTCCATTGGTTTGACTGGTCAGCCGCACAATTGGCTGATTGTGCTGAGAGCGGAACATTGCATATCAACCCAATTATTTATGCGGAAGTTTCGATTGGGTTTAAGGATGTGACGGAGGTGGAAGCAGTATTTCGCTTTTTTCAGAGGGATGGATTACCTTATGAGGCGGCATTTTTAGCGGGTCAGGCTTTTTTAGCCTATCGTCGTAGGGGCGGGGTGAAAAGATCGCCTTTACCGGATTTCTATATTGGTGCTCATGGGGTTGTGTGTGGGTACAATCTGCTCACTCGTGATGCTACCCGTTACCAAACCTATTTCCCTGAACTTGTCCTTATCAGTCCTAAGTCGAGTGGCTAGTGAGGGAAAAGAAACCGGGTTTCAGGAGGGCGATGCTGGGTAAGGGGTTGGTGCAAGAAACCCGGTTTCGGGGTTGAGATCAGCACAACCCTAGGGCAAATACACCCCGATCGCATTATGTACCCGCGCTGCCCCTGCTGGCGGTCGATCCACCAATTGCCCCCCCAGGTAAAAGGAAGAAGAACTCCCCCCATCCAAGTTGAGGGCGTGGGTCATCCCCAACCGTTGGGCTAAACCCGCCAGTTCTGGCAATGAGGGGCCGCGGCCGTCAACGCGATTATGCACCACGGCGAGGATCACATTACCGTTAGCCGTCGTGCCGATTAGCGTCCGGGAAGCGGCCTGTTGGGCAAAGGCGGCACTGAATTTTTCCGCCTCCGCATTGAGCACCACGCGGCCACCATCGAGCAATAGGGGGCCAGCCCCGATAATGTGGGGATAACTGGCAAAATCTCCGGGGGTGGTGGTGGTGGCAAGCGTCAGCCGCATCCCTAAGGGTAATTGTTCGCGGGAAACACTCCCGGCCCGAATCACCAACAGATAGCCATTGTCGGGAATGGGAAATTCTACTTCCCCCGCATTGCCCCCAGCATAATGCTCCTGGACTTGACCCCCTTCCACATAAATAATAATTTCGTTATTGGTGAGGGGACGGTAGGATACGCCCCAATCGGGGGTATAGCGGGCCATGCCCGCTTGGACATAGCCGCTGTTGAGGTGGGAAATAAACAACCGTTGATTGGTAGCTGTTGTGATTGTTTCTTGTAAACTAAGCCGGCCAATTTTAAACCGGCCCTCATCATTCCAGGCGATCGCCCCCCGGTTGAGAATTGGCCCCGAAAACCAACGGCCATCCCGCCGCAATGCCCCCAAGGGTAAGCGGTTATTGCGGTTAAAAAACCCCGCATTAATCGCCGCAAAGGCCTGCCACCGCTGCCCCATCTCCACTAAGGGACTCGTTCCCTCCATCCGGTAGGGGTCACTCCAGATTGGCCGCAATGCCACCCCCCGGTTATTGGCGGCAAACTCCAAAGAAAAAACGGGAAAGCGATCGCTCCCTAACACGACATAGCGTTTTTGCCAGCGGATCCCCGGTTGCCAGCGGGTATCCTCCGGCTCAAAGGTTTCATGATCCACCTGAGCCAGTTGAAAGGGAGCAAGGGCAGATTCTGCCATCGCTGGGCGGGGGGCTAATTCCGCCGCGATCGCCCCGAACAACCCCATTACCAAAAACGAAATGCTACCGTGAGAGATCCACCGTCGTAGCTCAAGTTTGATCCGTCGCGCTCTCTTGCCCAATGCACAGATTTCCTATAATAATCGAAGATTTACAGCAGTAGCAGTTCACACTTCCTACGTTCGCTATTAAAGCAATCTCTATCATTTTCGCCAATAATTCCTACTATGGATCAGATCATGGAGCCAACCCCGCAACTGTCCCATCCCACCGCTGACCCCCACCATCCCTATCCCGGTCAACCTTGGCTCGTCCAAGAGCGGGATGCCTGCGGTGTGGGATTCATTGCCAACAGCAGAAACGCCGCCGAACACCATCTGATCGAACAGGCATTAATGGCCCTCGGTTGTCTAGAGCATCGCGGCGGCTGTAGTGCCGACTACGATTCTGGCGATGGCGCGGGAATCATGACCGGCATTCCCCGTGAACTTTTCCAACCCTGGTTTAATGAGCAGGGCCTCACCCTACCGGAGCCAGAAGCATTAGGCGTGGGGATGTTCTTCCTGCCGGTGGATGAGGCGATCGCCCAAGAGCGGCGGCAACTGGTGGAAACCATCGCCCGCTCCGAAGGCCTCACCGTTCTCGGTTGGCGAGTCGTCCCCACCAACCCCGATGTCTTAGGCATCCAAGCCCGCGCCAACCTCCCCCGCATTGAGCAAGTTTTAATCACCTCCCCCGACCTAACCGGGGATGCCCTCGATCGCCGCCTCTATGTCGCCCGCAGTCGCGTCGGGAAACGGTTAGCTGATGACTTTTACGCCTGTTCTTGGTCTTGCCGCACCCTCGTTTATAAAGGCATGGTGCGCTCCGAAGTGCTGGGGCGGTTCTATCTCGATCTCGTCAACCCCCTGTATAAAAGTAAATTCGCCGTCTACCATCGCCGCTTCAGCACCAACACGATGCCCAAGTGGCTCCTCGCCCAACCGATGCGCATTCTCGGCCACAACGGCGAAATCAACACCCTGCTAGGGAATATCAACTGGATGACGGCGCGGGAAAGCAGCCTCGAATCCGCCGGGTGGAAACACGATGACCTTGCAGGATTAACCCCCGTGGTTAACGCCGCCAATAGCGATTCCTCCAACCTCGATAGCGTCATGGAATTGCTCGTGCGCACCGGCCGCACCCCCTTTGAATCAGCGATGATCCTCGTGCCGGAAGCCTACCGCAACCAGCCAGAACTAGAAAACTACCCCGAAATTACCGACTTTTACGACTACTACAGCAGCATCCAAGAACCCTGGGATGGCCCGGCTCTTTTAGTGTTTAGTGATGGTAAAACCGTTGGGGCCACATTGGATCGCAACGGCCTCCGTCCCGCCCGCTACAGCATCACCAACACCGGCTATATCATCGTCGCATCCGAGGCCGGCGTGGTGGACTTTCCCCCAGAGGACATCGTAGAAAAAGGCCGCCTCGGCCCCGGTCAAATGATGGCGGTGGATCTCGAAACCCACGAAATTCTCCACAACTGGGAAATTAAGCAACGCATTGCCCAAGCCCATCCCTATGGTCAATGGATGGAAAAGCACCGCACCCCCATCCCTCCCCAAGCTTTTGCAACCGCTGCAAATCTCGATGCGATCGGCTTACTCCAACAGCAAACCGCCTTCGGCTACACCGCTGAAGATGTGGAAATGGTCATCGTTCCCATGGCGTTACAGGGGAAAGAGCCGACGTTTTGCATGGGGGATGATGTCCCGCTCGCGGTGCTTTCGGCAAAACCCCGCCTCCTTTACGACTACTTTAAACAGCGATTCGCCCAAGTCACCAACCCCCCCATTGATCCCCTGCGGGAAAGTTTGGTGATGTCTTTGAGTATGTTCTTAGGGGAACGGGGCAACCTTCTCGAAACCACGCCGAAGGATAACGTGGTGCTCACGATTAATAGCCCGGTACTCAATGAGGCGGAATTAAATCAGATCCGCGCCGCTGGGTTGAATGTGACGGAACTGGCAACGCTGTTCCCCAGTGGAGCGGGGCCGGAGGGATTGCAGCCGGCCATTGCTGAACTGTGCCGCCAAGCCTTGGCCGCTGTCCAAGCCGGTAGTGAGATCTTAATTTTGAGCGATAGGTACGCTAACGCGGATCGCTCCCATCCTGCCCTCAACGGCGAAACCGCCTACATTCCCCCCCTCTTAGCCGTGGGAGCCGTCCATCAACATCTGATTAAAGCGGGGCTACGGCTTAAAGCCTCCCTGATCGTTGATACGGCCCAATGCTGGAGCACCCACCATTTCGCCTGTTTAATCGGCTTTGGGGCTTCGGCGGTTTGCCCCTATTTGGCCCTGGAAACGATCCGGGTCTGGTGGCAGGAAGAGAAAACTCAAAACCTGATGGAGCGGGGCAAAATTGAAACGGTGAGCCTTGACCAAGCTCAAACCCACTACCGCCAAGCGGTAGAGGCAGGGATTCTCAAAATTCTCTCCAAAATGGGGATCTCCCTGTTGGCCTCCTACCATGGGGCGCAAATTTTCGAGGCCATTGGTTTAGGAACTGAGGTGATTGATCTGGCCTTTACCGGCACAACTTCCCGTTTAGGGGGGATGACCGTGGCGGATTTAGGCCGTGAGGCTCTGACGTTCCATGGTCTCGCTTTCCCCGCACCCCCAGGGAAGAAGTTAGAAAACTATGGGTTGGTCAACTTTAAACCCGGTGGGGAATATCACATGAATTCCCCGGAAATGACGAAGGCATTACATCAAGCGGTGCGGGGGTTTGAAACCTTGGCCCACAATGGCACGGGGGCCAGTGCTTTGATTGCGGAACGGTATGATCATTACCGCACCTATATGGAGCAGTTGAAGGGGCGGCCGGTGACAGCGTTGCGGGATTTGCTGGATTTTGAGAGCGATCGCCCCTCCATTCCCCTCGACCAAGTGGAATCCATTGAGGAAATTGTCCAACGGTTCTGTACCGGGGCCATGTCCCTCGGTTCCCTGTCGCGGGAAGCTCACGAAACCCTGGCGGTGGCGATGAACCGCATCGGGGGGAAATCCAACTGTGGGGAAGGGGGAGAAGATCCCTTGCGGTTTACGACAATTAACGATGTGGATGAGACGGGCCATTCCGTCACGTTTGCCCATTTAAAAGGGTTGAAAAAGGGCGATCGCGCCACCTCCGCCATTAAGCAAATTGCCTCGGGCCGTTTCGGGGTCACGCCGGAATATTTAATGAGTGGCCAACAGTTGGAAATTAAGGTGGCCCAAGGGGCAAAACCCGGTGAAGGGGGACAATTGCCCGGTAAAAAGGTGAGCGAATATATTGCGATGTTGCGCCGCTCCAAAGCTGGTGTACCGCTCATTTCTCCCCCGCCCCACCACGATATCTATTCCATTGAAGACCTGGCCCAACTCATTTTTGACCTCCACCAAATTCACCCCACGGCTAAAGTTTCGGTGAAATTGGTGGCGGAAATTGGCATCGGCACGATCGCCGCTGGTGTGGCCAAGGCCAATGCCGATGTGATCCAAATTTCCGGCCATGATGGCGGGACGGGAGCCTCCCCCTTGAGTTCGATTAAACACGCCGGGGTTCCTTGGGAATTGGGCTTAACGGAAGTGCATCGCAGTTTAATGGAAAACCAGTTGCGCGATCGCGTCCTGTTGCGGGCTGATGGGGGGATCAAAACCGGCTTTGATGTCCTCGTTGCGGCCTTAATGGGGGCGGAGGAATACGGCTTTGGCTCCGTAGCGATGATTGCGGAAGGTTGCATCATGGCGCGGGTCTGCCATACGAACAATTGCCCCGTAGGGGTAGCCACGCAACAGGAGCGGCTGCGGCAACGGTTCCCCGGTACGCCGGATCATGTGGTTAACTTCTTCTACTTCATCGCGGAAGAGGTGCGCCAACTCTTAGCCCGGTTGGGTTATGCCCGATTGGAAGAGGTGATTGGCCGGTCGGATTTGTTGGTGGAGCGGGCCGATGTGGTAGTGGCAAAAACCCAGAGCCTCACCACCGCCTGCTTAACGTTACCCCCTGTTAACGAGGGCCGGGATTGGCTCAACCATGGCGAAACCCACGGCAATGGCCCGGTTTTGGAGGATCAATTGTTGGCGGATGGGGAAATTTTGGAGGCGATCGCCCACCATGGCAACATCACCAAAACCCTGAAAATCCTCAACACCGATCGCACCGTCGGCGCTCGCATTGCTGGCCACCTGGCCCAACGCTACGGCAACGATGGGTTTAAGGGGGAAATCCACCTTAACTTCAGCGGGTCAGCGGGGCAAAGTTTCGGGGCCTTTAACCTGCCGGGGATGATCCTTCACCTGCAAGGGGAAGCCAACGATTATGTGGGCAAAGGTATGAATGGCGGTGAAATCATCATCACACCGCCCCCAGAGGCCAGCTACGAAGCCGCCACCAATGCCTTAATCGGTAATACCTGCCTTTATGGGGCTACCGGCGGCACAGTCTACGCCAACGGTCGGGCCGGGGAACGGTTCGCGGTGCGCAATTCCAAAGGTGAGGCGGTGATTGAAGGAGCCGGGGATCACTGTTGCGAATACATGACCGGGGGCGTGATTGTCGTTCTCGGTTCTGTGGGGCGCAATGTGGGGGCAGGGATGACCGGCGGTTTAGCCTATTTCTTGGATGAGGCGGGGAATTTCCCGGCGCGGGTCAATCCGGAAATTATCAAAATCCAACGGGTACAAACCGCTGCTGGGGAAGCGCAACTGAAAGGGATGATTACCGCCCACGGCGATCGCACCGGCAGCCCCAAAGCCAAGGCAATCCTCGCCGACTGGGCCACCTATCTGCCCCAATTCTGGCAAGCAGTTCCCCCTTCGGAGGCGGATACGCCGGAAGTCTGTGAGCCGGTGGCGGTGGCGGTTTAGGATGGGGGAATCGGGAACGGGGAACGAGGAATCAGGAATTGGCAGGATTCCTGAAGGGCGCAAGCGGGGGAGGGCGAAAAATTTTTATGCCTCCGGCAGGCTTACGCCAACGCCCCTACCAGAGATCCCAAAGGGCGCAAGTTGCGCCCCTACTTCCTACTCCCCAATTCCCACTCCCCTTGGCCTATCCTAAAAGGCGAAACCCTCCTCCGAATTGTTATGCAACAACAACCCCTACGCATTGGTATTCTCGGCGGTGGCTTTGGTGGTTTATACACGGCGCTCCGCCTTCATCAGTTGGTTTGGGAGGGTTCCCGGCCGGAAATTGTGCTGATCGACAAGAGCGATCGCTTTGTCTTTTCCCCCCTGCTTTATGAGTTAGTCACGGGGGAAATGCAGGCCTGGGAAGTGGCCCCTCCCTTTGAGGAATTGTTGGCGAATACCGGAGTGAAGTTTCTTCAAGATGAGATTACTGGGATTGATGTGGCTAACCAAACGGTTCATCTAGCCCAGCACTCGGCCTTGAAATGCGATCGCCTCGTCCTCGCCCTCGGAGGTAAAACTCGCCCCAGCGATATCCCAGGGGTCAAAGAACACGCCCTGCCGTTTCGCACCCTCACCGATGCCCATCGCCTCCAGCAACGGCTCCGCCATTTAGAACAATCTGACCGGGAGCATATCCGGGTGGTGATTGTGGGGGGCGGCTATACCGGCGTGGAATTGGGCTGTAAATTGGCCGATCGCCTCGGTAAACGGGGGCGGATTCGCCTTGTTGATCGCGGTAGCGAGATCCTCAAAGGTTCCCCCGTGTTTAACCGGGATGCAGCAAAACAGGCCCTGAGCGATCGCCAGATTTGGCTGGATTTTGACACCGAGATCGAAGCGGTTCAGGCCGAGGCCATCGCTTTACGGTATAAAGGACAGGTGGATACCATCAGTGCGGATCTCGTGTTATGGACTGTGGGGACAGCCGTGGGGGAACTGATCCAGAATTTACCCTTACCGAAAACCGCCCAAGGGCGGGTTCAGGTGGAATCAACGCTGCAAGTGCCAGAGTTTCCCACCTTTTTTGCCCTTGGTGATGCCACAGACTGCACCGATATTACGGGGCAGGTGCTCCCCGCGACGGGTCAGGTGGCGCTCCAGCAGGCGGATTTCTGCGGTTGGAATGTATGGGCTTCTCTCAACAACCGGCCGCTGCTGCCCTTCCGCTATCAACCCTTGGGGGAAATGCTCAGTTTAGGGGTGGATGCAGCGACGCTAACGTGGTTGGGATTGCAGTTAACCGGGCCGGCGGCCTACTTGGCCCGGCGCTTGGCTTACCTCTACCGCCTCCCCACACTGCAACATCAACTTACGGTCGGGTTGAATTGGTTAACACGACCGTTACTCAATCACTTGGTGCAAGAGACTTAGGGGATTATGGCAAAACCAAAGGTAATTTTTCTTGATGCGGTGGGGACATTATTCGGGGTGCGGGGCAGTGTGGGCAAAACCTATAGTGCGATCGCCCGTGATTTTGGCGTTTCCACCTCAGCGGCGGCGGTCAATCAAGCCTTTTATGCAAGTTTTCAAGCCTCCCCACCCCTGGCTTTCGGTGCGATTTCCCTAATGGAATTACCAGAACGGGAATATGCCTGGTGGGAGGCGATCGCCCGTGCCACCTTTACCCAAGTCGGGGTCATTGACCAGTTTGAAGACTTTGATGCCTTCTTTAACCGGCTCTACGGCTACTTCGCCCTCCCTGATGCCTGGATTCTCTATCCCGACGTTAAAAAAATGCTTTACCGCTGGCAGGAAATCGAAGAAATCGAACTGGGGATCATTTCCAATTTCGACACCCGGATCTATGCCATCCTCGACACCTTCGGACTGATGCAATTTTTCAAAACCATCACCCTCTCCTCAGTCATTGGCTCCGCCAAACCAGAGCCAAAAATTTTCCAAGTGGCCCTCAAAAAACACCACTGCGCCCCCAACCAAGCCCTTTACATTGGCGATAGTGTAGAAAATGATTATAAAGGAGCCAAAGCAGCAGGGATCAAGCCCTACCTACTCAAACGAGAGCCATTGGTAGAAGCCAAAGCTCCTGACTAATATCAGAAGGAGAGAGGATAGAGAAGAGAGTAAGGTTTAGCATTCTCACTTCCTACTTTTCACTTCCCACTTCCCACTTCCCACTTCCCACTTCCCACTTCCCACTTCCCACTTCCCACTTCCCACTTCCCACTTCCCACTTCCCACTTCCTACTTCACCGGGAGAACAACAGCCTTGGATGCGGCCAACCAGCAGAAAATTTTAGGGTACTTCATCGAGGAGGCCAAGGAACATCTGGAAACCCTAGCAGAGGGTTTGATGGACTTGTCCAAAGTGATCAGCGACCCGGAAGAGATTAACGAACTCTTTCGGGCGGCGCACTCGGTGAAGGGTGGCTCTGCAATGTTGGGCTATAACAGCATCCAACGGACGGCCCACCGTTTAGAAGACTGTTTCAAAATTCTCAAGGAGCATGATATTCCCGCCGACTCAAAGTTAGAGTCTTTATTTCTTAAAGGCTATGACACACTCCACACACTCATTGATCAGTTAGAAAGCCCTTTTGGGTTACGGGATGAGGAGGCGGACAAGATTACGGCGGCCGCTGACCCGGATTTTGCGGAGTTGGAGGCTTATTTAAACCAGTTGGTGAATGGGGTGGTTCCGGCTCCGGCTCCGGTGGTGCAGGCGGCTGCGGCGGCCATGGCTCCGGAACAGGCGGAGTTTAGTAAAAAAGTGACGGTATTGCTCAAGGAAATGCTGACGCTGTTTAAACAGAAGCCCAGTCCGGCGGGGCGTAAGGAATTACAAAAGCGCTGTGTGCGGTTAGCGAAGTTGGCCCCCCAAGTGAAGCCCTGGCAACGGTTAACGAAGGCTTGCCATCAGGCGGTGGCGAATCCGAAATTTGGTTATCGGACGTTGGCCCCGGTGGTGATTCAGGAGTTAAAGCAGGGGAGCGATCGCCTCGCCCTCAAGCAGGGAGATCAAGTGAAGATCAGCCCAGAGTTGCGGCAATTGGCCACGGCAAAAGTTCCCCAAATCCTGATCCCAGTGGAACCAAAAGCAGCAGCAAGGACATTATTGCGAGCTTTTGATAAGCAGCAGGTGGGGCAGTTGGTGAAATTACTCTCGGAGGTATCTTAGGAGGTTTTTCAATGGGTGTGGAATCTTGGGGGAGGCTCATCTTTGGAGCATTTGCTTGGATTTTTTTCGGCTTAATCCTCTGGCGTTTAGGCTCATTTGTGCGCGATCTTTGGATACGAGCGGCAACAATGCACCGCATTCCCTGTACTCAATGCCAATTTTTCACCAATCAAACGGTGTTAAAATGTACAGTCCATCCCGATTGGGCAAACACGGAAACCGCGATCTTTTGTCGTGATTTCCATCCCCAAGACTAGCTTTAGTGTCATTATGAGTAGTAATTATGAGCTATCCAGTTTTGATTTATCCCAGTGAAAAAGGTGGTTATGTCGCAGAAGTTCCAGCACTGAAAGGGTGTTTAGCTCAGGGCGAAACCTTAAATGAAACCTTAGAGGAACTGGAAATCGTTGAAAATTTTTGGATTGAAACTGCCAAAAAATATGGACAAACTTTACCAGATGTTGAGGGAGCAATTCAAAAGGTTAAAACATTAAGTTTCTCAGCGGTGTCGAGGGTGGGCAATGCTCCCCTAGATCCTTGAAATCTTTGATTTAGCCGATTCATATTCCGAATGAAAATAAATGTTCAGAATTTAGGTATAACGTTTCTTCCCCCGTGACTTGGCTCAATCACGCGATTTCATCAACAACCCTAGCCCCTGCCTGCTATGCCCTTATCTCCTGAACAAATCGAAAAGGCAATCCAAGAGATTGATCGCCTCGCCAATCCCGCCAGTCCCCGCTATGGGCGATTACTCCAGTGGCAAAATTTCCCCAATCCTGCTTGGCATTATGGCATCGGCCTCTCAGATACCCACATCTTCGATACGGGGGGTATCTTGCAGCCCTTTACAAAGCACGATGCACAACAGGTTTTAGGGATTGACTCCATTGCTTTTGCACCAGATCAAACCATACAGCGATTAAAATATGCCCTCCATGTTTTTGCTCCCACCTGGCAATACAATGTACTGGGCTGGAACTGCGAACATTTGAGCCGGTTAATCGCCACAGACCAACCCCGATGTTATCAAAGTCGCCCCATCTACTGGTTGTGTAATCTGACCCCAGAGGGCGATCATAAAACCGCACAGCAGCTTTTCCAAAACTACCTAAATACCATTGATCCCAGCCTTGGTCAATGAGTGTGAGCCACTCCATCATGAAACAGATTATCTTAAATTTAAATTAGTAATGAAAATAAATGTTCACAACTTAGGTGTGATTAAGCAAGCAGAATTTGAATTAGGCGATCTGACGATTATTTGTGGGAAAAATAATTCTGGCAAAACCTATGTAGCCTATGCTGTATTTGGATTTTTAGCCACATGGCGAGAAGGTTTTGATGTCGAAATTGCCAATGATGTGATTGACCGAATTTTAAATCAAGGATTGGCCACAATTAATCTCAACAGTGATATTGATTCTCCAGAACAAATCCTATCCCAAGCCTGCCAAGCCTACACCAAAAATCTTGCAGAAATTTTTGGCGCAGAACGAGCTAAATTTGCTCAGACATCCTTTGAAGTTTTTCTAGATTTAAATGGAAATTTTCTTGATCATGGCTATGAAACCAATATCGGAGCCAGCGGTTCTAATCAGCAAATTTTCTCCCTGATCAAACTTCCAAATAGTCCGGAACTGACCGTTACACTGCTAGCAGCAAAAGAAAATATTGATTTTCCTCGACAAATCATTAAAAAAATTATTAGTGATGCAATTAAGTACATTTTATTTGCTCGATTTTTCCCCCGTCCTTTTATTGCTAGTGCAGAAAGAACGGGAACAGCTATTTTTCGTAAAGAACTGAACTTTGCTCGTAATCGTCTCTTAAATGAATTGAGCCAAGTTGAGGGTGAAAAGGATCGTTTTGAATTGCTCTTTCAATCTTACGAAGATTATGCATTACCCATCCGAGCCAATGTTGAATTTGTGCGAAATTTAGAGGCAATTTCCAAGCGTAATAGTCAGTTAGGCGAAATTAATTCCAGCATTTTAGATTATTTTGATGATATTATTGGTGGCCGCTATGTTGTTACTAAAAATGATGAACTCTACTATATTCCTACAGGGAATAAAAAAGCCCAGTTAACCATGGACGAAAGTTCTAGTGCGGTGCGATCCTTACTGGATATTGGCTTTTATCTCAAACATATTGCCCAAGTTGGTGAATTACTGATCATTGATGAACCGGAACTCAACTTGCACCCAGAAAATCAGCGCCGGATCGCCCGCCTCATGGCTCGCTTGATCAACAGTGGCATTAAGGTATTGATCACAACCCATAGTGATTATATTGTTAAAGAATTGAACACGCTGATCATGCTTAATTCTGATAAACCCCACATTCAAAAGATTGCTGAACAGGCAGGTTATCAACAAGATGAAATTCTCGATGCTAGTCGTGTTAGGGCCTATATTGCCGAAGCAGCCCTTGTTCAATTATCCGGTAAATCAAGACGAACTCGCTGTCCGACCTTAATTGCTGCGCCAATTACACCGGAATTAGGGATCGAAATTTCTAGCTTTGACAGTGCTATTGAAGCGATGAATAAAATTCAAGAAGCCATCGTCTGGGGAGAAGGGTTCTAGTGTGGGATGTAGATTATCAAATCCTGTCAGAGTTGATTTCTGAATCAGCACAAATGCAACCCATTGATCTACCCTATGAAAGCCGAGAGATTATCTTAGCTGAAGCCGATCAAAGCATTCAATATTTCCTTAAAATCAAGGGATTGCCACGAGAGATTTTTATTATTAAATCTGATCAGTTTGCACCACCAGTAGGATTTTTTCAAGGATCACAAGGAGAATGCAAACGTTCAGACTATATTATTTTAGCAAAGATCAAATCAAAAAAAATAGCTATTTTCTTAGAATTAAAGTTAGGCAATCCAGATAATCAAGATATTATCAAACAACTTAAAGGTGGTTTTTGTTTGTTTAAATATTTGCAAAAACTTGGACAGATTTTCTGGCAAAACCCAAATTTTTTGAACGGTTATCAGATTCAATTTGTGGTAATTAAGAACATACCAAGACAAGGCATATTGAATAAACGTTCATCGCAATTTAAGCGCGAAAATCTTATCACCTCTATTGAAATAGACCGCCATGATCTTGAAGAAATACCGCATTATTATTTATCGGTTAAGCATCAGCAAGAAATTTATTTTAGAGCATTTTTAGAAAAACCATGAGGCAAGGGGCGATCGCCCCTCTTTGGTAGTTCCTAGATAATCTTGTGCTGTGGAGCTTAGGAACTGTTAAAATAGCCCATTGCCTCGCAATTCTTCACCACCATGGCTAAAAAACAACGGTTAGACTGCCTCTTGGTTGAGCGGCAATTCTGTGCATCGCGGCAACTGGCCCAGCGGTTGATCCGGGCGGGGGAAGTACGAGTCAATCAGCAATTGGTGGATAAGCCGGGGACGGAAATTGCCTTAGATGCAGAGATTGAGGTGAAGGCCAAACCGCCCTATGTGTCGCGGGGGGGGGAGAAGTTGGCGCAAGCGTTGGCGGTGTTTGGGATTGAGGTGGGCGATCGCCTTTGTCTCGATGCGGGGATTTCCACCGGGGGCTTTACCGATTGCCTCTTGCAACGGGGGGCAAAGCAGGTCTATGGCGTGGATGTGGGCTATGGGCAAGTGGCTTGGTCACTGCGCCAAGATCCCCGCGTTATCCTCAAGGAGCGCACGAATATCCGCCATCTCACTGCCACAGAACTCTATCAGGGGGCGATGTTGCCGGATTTTGCCGTAGCGGATGTTTCGTTTATTTCCCTGACAAAGATTTTACCGGCGTTGTGGGGGCTATTGCGAGAACCCCGTGAGGTGGTGTTGTTGGTGAAACCACAGTTTGAGGTGGGGCGCGATCGCGTCGGCAAAAATGGGGTGGTGCGCGATGCCGGGGATCAGGCAGGGGCGATCGCCCAAGTGATCACCACCGCCCAAGGTTTAGGCTGGGGCTACCGGGGGGTAACGGCCTCCCCCATTACTGGCCCGGCGGGTAACGCGGAATATTTGCTCTGGCTCCGGCAGGGGGAGGGGGAGGCGATCGCCCTCCCAGAATTGAAAGCCCTCACCACCGCCACCCTGAACCCCCTCACTAAAAAACCGGGTGAGGAATGAGTTCAAAACCCGGTGCTTGGGATGGATGGCAACCCTTAGGCCAAATTTTCCAGGTAGTCCCGGACACGGTTGCGGCGTTTCGGTTGGCGCAACTTTTGCAGGGCTTTGGCTTCGATTTGGCGCACCCGCTCACGGGAAAGCTCCAAGGCGCGACCAATTTCAGCGAGAGAATAGGGGCTGCCGGTTTTGAGACCGTAGCGCAGTTGAATCACCTCCCGTTCACGGGTGGTGAGATCCGCTAACAATTGTTGCAACTCCCGCATCAGAGCTTCCCGCATCAGATTATCTTCCGGTGAAGCTTCTTCGGTTTCAAGGAGATCCCCTAATTCCGTATCCTTTTCTTTCCCCACTTTAATTTCCAAAGAAACAGAGCGGGGGACTCGTAACAGCACATCTCGCACCTGCTCCGCGGTCATGTCCAATTCCTTGGCGATATCTTCGGTGCGGGCGGTGCGGCCCTTTTCTTGGGAGATTTTCCGTTGGGCTTTTTTGATTTTGTTGAGTTTTTCGGTGATGTGGACGGGGAGCCGGATCGTGCGGCTTTGGGTGGCGATCGCCCGCGTAATTCCCTGACGAATCCACCAATAGGCATAGGTACTGAAGCGATAGCCTTTCGTGGGGTCGAATTTCTCCACCGCCCGCTCTAAACCGAGGGTTCCCTCTTGGATCAGATCGAGGAGTTCTAACCCGCGATTTTGATATTTCTTCGCCACCGACACGACGAGCCGCAGATTAGCCTTGATCATGTGCTCTTTGGAGCGAGCGCCGGATTTTTGCATCTGCTCCAGTTCCGCCACCGTCAGATTGGCAATCATGGCCCAGTGGCTTTTGCCTTGGGAAATGGTTTGTTTGAGCAGTTCCGTATCCATATCCAGGCTGCGGGCCCACCGTTCCCAAGAAGGGCGATGGCCCAGTTGGGCAACGAGGCGATCGTGGGCTTGGATTAATAAAACAAATCGGAACATCACCTGGAGATGGTGACGATAAAGGAGATAGGGATGCCAGAGCCAATCGGCATTAGCATGGCTGAGGAGCATCCGGGTTAAACCCACAGTTTCCGGGGCCTCAGCAGCCTGGGCAGCGCGATCGCGCAGTTCCATTAACTGCACATAGCGTTGAATAATTTGCGCCTCTGACACTTCCTCATCTCGTTTGAGGAGAGGAACACGGCCAATTTCCGTGAGATAGAGCCGGACGAGATCGGTGGTGGTACGAGTCCCCCGTTTCCCCCCTTTGTTTTCCTCTGTTTCCGTATAGTCAACATCATTGATTTCATCAACCATGGGGTTGAGCGCTGGGTCATGGCCCGATAACCCTAAGGGCAGATCAGGGGATGAATCATCCTGCGGCTTGGAAAAAGGAAGTGATGACATGGCAAATTTTATCAATCGAGAGGGGGGGAGGGGTACGCTTGGGATCGGATCTGGGGGGATTCACCCCCTAACCTTAAGGGTACGCAAATTTTCCCAAAGAACAAGTGACTTCTGTCAAAGGGTAGATTAATCTACATCACGGATTCTGCTGATTCCTGAAGGATTTGCGCCAATCTGCCACCAGGCACATTTCCCCCCCCATAATGCCATCAATCCCCCTCAGGGGATTGAGCAGATTCCCAGGTAGGGGTGAAAAATTTTTGCCCCTACCCCTGCAAAAATTACTCTCAATAGTATTGACATGTATTCTCAATAAGTGCATAATCAATATCGTGTTCTCCTCTCTGTTATGGATTCAGCAAGCGGGACAGGCGTAAATCGCCTTGTCCCCCTTTTCATCTCTAGGGGTGTGAGATTGTTGGTATTTAGGATTGAATAACCCCGATCGCCCCCCTCTCCTTTGCAGTCAATGGTAGGCTAGGGAAGAATCTGTCTCGCTATGCCCTTCTTTTCCTCCCTAGAATTAACGCAGATGACTGCAATTAAAAATAATTCTCAACAAGACTCAACTAAAACCTACGATGCGATCGTCATTGGCTCCGGCATTGGCGGCCTCGTCACCGCCACCCAACTAGCGGCCAAAGGACTCCAGGTTTTGGTGCTAGAACGCTACCTGATCCCAGGGGGGAGCGCGGGATATTTTGAGCGGGAGGGCTACCGCTTCGATGTGGGGGCCTCGATGATTTTTGGTTTTGGTAGCGAGGGGACAACGAATTTACTCACCCGCGCCCTGGCCGCTGTGGGCCAAAAAATCGAAACCATCCCCGACGCTTCCCAAATCCATTACCACCTCCCCAAGGGTTTGGATCTGAAAGTCCATCGGGACTATGAGCAGTTTTTAACGGCATTGGGCGATCGCTTCCCCGCTGAACGGGAGGGCATCCGTAAATTCTACGATGAATGTTGGGCGGTGTTTAATTGCCTCAATGTGATGGAGTTGCTTTCCCTCGAAGAATTGGGCTATCTGTTCCGGGTGTTTTTTCAACATCCCCTCGCCTGTTTGGGGTTGGTGAAATATCTGCCCCAAAATGCGGGGGATATTGCCCGCCGCTACATTCGTGATCCGGAACTGTTGAAATTCATTGATATGGAATGTTATTGCTGGTCGGTGGTGCCAGCGGATCAGACTCCGATGATTAATGCGGGGATGGTGTTTAGCGATCGCCATTATGGGGGCATTAACTACCCCAAGGGGGGTGTAGGCCAGATCGCCGCCAAATTAGTGGCCGGTTTAGAGCAGGCGGGGGGCGAAATTCGCTATAAGGCTAGGGTGACAGACATCGTTATGGAACAGGGCAAAGCAGTAGGGGTAAAGCTGGCCAATGGTGAAACCCTGAAGGCGCGGCGGATCATTTCCAATGCCACCCGCTGGGATACCTTCGAGAAACTCTTGCCCCCAGAAAATCTCCCCAACAGCGAACGCCGTTGGCAAGGGCGTTATCAAAAATCCCCCAGTTTCCTCAGTCTCCATCTGGGGGTTAAGGCGGATCTCTTGCCGCCGGGAACAGAATGCCATCATATTTTGTTGGAGGATTGGAGCCAAATGGAAGCAGCGGAGGGGACGATTTTTGTGTCCATTCCGACGCTTTTAGATCCCACCCTTGCCCCCCCCGGCCACCACATCATCCACACATTTACCCCCAGTTGGATCAGTGATTGGGAAGGGTTGAGCGCGAAAGATTATGCTGCGAAAAAAGAAGAGGCGGGCGATCGCCTCATCAGTCGCTTAGAAACTCTCTTTCCGGGCCTTGAAGCCGCCATTGATTATCAAGAAATCGGCACAGCCCGCACCCATCGCCGTTTCCTAGGCCGCGATGATGGCACTTACGGCCCCATCCCCCGCCGCAAACTGTTGGGATTATTGGGGATGCCCTTTAATCGCACCGCCATTCCGGGCCTCTATTGTGTGGGGGATAGCACTTTTCCCGGCCAGGGGTTAAATGCGGTGGCGTTTTCGGGGTTTGCCTGCGCCCATCGGGTGGGGGTGGATTTGGGGGTTTAGGGAATGGGGAATGGCAAGGGCGAAAAAAGAAAGACCTCGTGCCATGGCAGAGCCATGGCATGGGCTTGGGGCGGCTCTGCCGCCTTGTGGAGGCAGAAGCCCTCCGGGGGGCGTTACTTGGCAGAGCCAAGTAACGAGGGGCAAATTTGGGGGCGAAAAATTTTTCGCCCCTACGGATATGCGATTAACTTAAGACCCAATTCACCAAGGTACGGACGGGGTAGCCGGTCGCTCCGGCGTTGTTTACGCCGCTTTCTTTGTCTGCCCAGACGGGGCCGGCAATGTCGAGGTGCGCCCAGGGGGTTTTTTCCACAAATTGCTTGAGGAACAGGGCCGCCGTGATCGAGCCTCCGGCACGGGGGCCGGTGTTTTTCATGTCTGCAATGGGAGATTTTAAACCCTCAAAATATTGGTCTTCGAGGGGCATTTCCCAAAACTGCTCGCCTGCTTGTTCCGCTGCGGCTTTCAGTTGAACGGCAAGGTCGGGATCCGTTGACCAGAGGCCGCCAATTTGATCCCCTAGGGCGACAACACAGGCTCCGGTGAGGGTGGCCAGATCGACAATCGCCTCCACTTCTAACTTTTCTGCAAATACCAACGCATCCGCGAGGGTGAGGCGGCCTTCCGCGTCGGTGTTGTTCACCTCAATGGTTTTGCCATTGGAGGCGGTGAGGATATCCCCTGGCCGCATCGCTCGACCGCTGACCATGTTTTCCGTCGCGGCACTGATGAAATGCACTTCGACATCGGGCTTCAGTTGGGCGATCGCCTTCGCTGCCCCCAACGTTGCCCCCGCTCCCCCCATATCCATCTTCATGGTTTCAATGCCGCCGGCCACTTTCAAATTCAAACCGCCGGAATCGAAGGTCAGACCCTTGCCAACGATCGCCACCTTACGCCGGGTTGTACCAGCGGGTTTATAGGTGAGGTGGATAAATTTCGGGGGCAGGTCAGAAGCCTTAGCTACCCCAAGGAATGATCCCATGCCCAAAGCTTCACAGTCTGCTTGCTCCAGGATTTCCAGTTCTAAACCGTATTCTTGGGCGAGGCTTTGGGCCGTTTCCGCCAAGGTGACAGCGGTGACGGCATTAGCGGGAGCCGCTACCAATTCACGGGCGAGGATCACCCCTTGGGCGATCGCCTCCCCAGTAGCAACCCCTGTCCCCACATCCCCCAAGCCCAACAGATCCACCGTTGCCAATAGAGTCGGCTGATCCTCCGGCTTGGATTTGAAGCGATGGTCAGCATGGAGGGCGAGATGGAGGCCTTCCGTGAGCATTTGGGCCATTTGCGCCCCTGTGCCAATGGGGGGAATTTGAAGCGCCAGGGTTTTCAGCTTCTGCTGTTTAGCAATGCGGGCAATCAAGGCCGCCGTTGTTCGCAATGTATTGAGTCGGTAATCGGCTTCTTCCCCTAAGCCAACCAGGATAATTTTCCGCACGGGGCTATGGGTTCCCACACGGGTAACGGCACTACTGCCCGCTTTGCCCGTAAATTCCATTTCGCTGATCAATTCAGCAATCGTGCCATCAAGACGGTCATTGAGGGCAGCGAAGTCCCCTGTGAGGGGGGTTGTCACCCCAGCGAAACAGGCGATCGCCAACCCTTCACCACACCAATCGAGCGGTGTTGTTGTCACTGTGTTAATGTCCATTGTTGAGACTCTGCATGATTACGGTTCCCTATTGTGAAGCAAATGTTCAATTGGAGGCCCAGGCGATCGCCTTTTGCTCAGAATGGGGTGGAAATTTGGCCTTTAAAGTAGATTTGGATCAAAATATTAAATTTATTTAACATTTGGCAACCCTAATTTACAATACATTCTATCCATCGGGTTGTGATCCTGACCGTTTCTGAGCCGTCGCCCCTACAGCCCCTCCATAGTTGTATATCGGATTTCACTTAGGGCCGCGCTTTGGTAGACACCAATCCTTCCATCCCCAATTCTTCTCTTTCTGCTGTATCCCAGACTGAACTGACGGATCTTCAGATCAAGCTGAACCAACAGCAGGTCATTTCTCAACAGTTAGCGGCCCAACTGGCTCAGGTGCAAACAGAGCTAGCGACGCTACAAACCCAGTTTGAGCAACGCCTCGAAGCCGCGATTGAGGAATATAGCCTCAACTGTCAAGTACGTTGCGCTCAAAACGTCGCCCAGCAGGGGATGCAGTCGGTGGAAACCTTGCGCACGCTCTGGACGATGGAGCAGGCCCAAGTCCAGGATGATCACCATGGGGCGTTAAACAAAGAAAAAGAACTCAGCGAACTCAAATCCCGGATGATCCGCACCATTTCCCATGAGTATCGCACGCCCCTAACGGTGATTTCTCTTGCGGCGGAATCCCTCGCCCATCAATATTCTCGCCTCAACCATAAACAACGGCAGAACTGTTTTCAACAGATCTGCCGGGCAACACAACACATGAATAAGCTGATTAATGAGGTGTTGTGGGTGAGTCAGGCGGAAGCGGGGGAAATGGAGGCGATCGCCCAACCCGTGAATCTCATCCAGATTTGCCGCCAAAGCATTGATGAGTTGGCGATTCTCCATCCAGAGGATGGGGTGCGCATCCACTTTCACCTCCAAGGGACGGAGATCGAGGCCAATCTTGATCCGATCCTGCTCCAGCAAATTTTCACCCATCTGCTCACCAATGCCCTCAAATACTCCGCCCCCGATCAAGCGGTGCAGTTCACCGCCACCCTCACCCCGGATCAGGGGGTGTTTACCGTTGCTGATCATGGCATTGGCATCCCGCCGGAGGATTGGCCCCATTTATTCGATTGCTTCCATCGGGCTGGCAATGTGGGGACGATTCCGGGGACGGGGTTGGGGTTGGCGATCGCCCGTAAATGTGTCGAACTCCTCGGCGGTGAGATTGAGTTTAAATCCAATCCGGGGGTGGGCAGTTGCTTCACCGTCACCCTCCCCCGTCGTTTATCTCCCTAGCGGTTATAGCGTTGGGTCAGTTCCCGGAGGCGAGCGGCCAAATCCGCCGTTAACTGCTCACTGCTACGATACCGCCATCGCCAGTTCCCCCCATTAACACTGGGATCATTCATCCGCCCCCGGCTATCGAGATCCAGGAGATCCTGAAGGGTCAGAATCGCTTGATTGGCCACGGAAGCCAGGGCCATACCAATTAAACGCCAATTCACCCCTTCCAGCCGCTCAGGGCTGCGATAGCCGAGATAATGGGCGAGGTTGTGTCGCTCCGTTGGGGTGGCTTCTGCCCACCAGCCGAGGGCGGTGTTGTTGTCGTGGGTGCCGATGTAGACAACACAGTTGCGATTGTAGTTGTGGGGGAGGTAGGGATTTTGGGCATCCTCCCCAAAGGCAAATTGGAGGATTTTCATGCCGGGAAAATCAAAGCGATCGCGCAGGGCCTCCACTTCGGGGGTAATAATCCCTAAATCCTCCGCCATCACGGGCAAATGGCCCAAACGATGGCCCAAGGTTTGAAAGAATGCCTCCCCTGGGGCGGGAATCCATTCGCCATTGAGGGCGGTGGTCTCCTGGCCCGGCACTTGCCAATAGGCTTCAAAGCCTCGGAAATGGTCAATGCGCACGAGGTCAACATAAAGTAATGTGGCCCGGAAGCGATCGACCCACCAAGCAAAATCCGTTTGCTCCATTTTTTCCCAGTCATAGACGGGATTACCCCACAGTTGCCCCGTCGCGCTGAAATAGTCCGGCGGCACACCGGCTCGGTAGATTGGGGCGAGGGTTTCGGGGTCAAGTTTGAAAATTTCTTGATTAGCCCATACGTCGGCGCTGTGTTCACAGACATAGATAGAAACATCACCGATGATTTGAATGCTGCGCTCATTGGCATAGGTGCGTAGACTGCGCCATTGCTCGAAAAATTGAAATTGCAGAAATTGATGGTAGGTGAGGCGTTCTGCCAATGCTTCCTGTTGGGCTGCTAGGGCCGCCGGTTCTCGTCGCGCTAACTCTGGCGGCCATTGATACCACATTAAACCGGGGTGCTGTTCATGGAGGGCGATAAACAGCACATAATCCTCTAGCCACCAAGCCTGTTTTTGGCAAAACTCTGCAAAGGTGGGGCTGGGGGAAAATTGTTGATAGGCTTGCTCTAGATAGCGGGTTTTGTGGGCGATCGCCCCCTCAAAATCGACCCGTTCGGGATCCACATCCCCCAAGGGTTCTAACTCTGCTGCGTTGAGTAAGCCCTCCTGAGCGAGGCGATCGAGACTGATCAGCAAAGGATTCCCCGCGAAGGCGCTGTAATTCATCGTGTAGGGGGAATGTTCGTAGCCGGTGGGGCCAAGGGGCAAGATCTGCCAAAGTTTTTGGCCGCTGGCAACGAGAAAATCAATAAAATCATAGGCGGCTTGGCCTAAGTCGCCAATGCCGTAGGGGCCAGGTAATGAGGTGGGGTGTAATAAAATGCCGCTAGCGCGAGGAAATGCCATGAACCATCAATTCCTGAGTTGTTCTCTGCCCAATGTAGCGAAATCTGGGGCTGGTGTGTCTGGTTAAGTTTGCGTTCTGCATCGGTGGAGGGAAAGGCTGACAGCATTCATTGACAATCTTCAGGACTAGGGAGCGGATTGAAGTCTGCAATCCGAACGTTCACCGCGTTTTTAAAGATTAGAAAACCGTGAGCATTTGCATTCCTTGTTGTAATCCGGCTATGGCTTGCGGGGGCCAATTGCCTTCGGCCCGGCGGCCGGTGTTGAGGATGAGGCGGAGGCTATAGGCGGCGGCGGTGCCATCGGCTTCGAGCCAAAGGGTTTCGCTTTCGACGGTACAGTTAAGGTGTTCTTCGGGCATCAGTTCGGGGGCAATTTGGGCGATCGCCTCCCCCAATTGCATCAACAACCGCTGAAAATCGGCCCATTCTGCGGCGGTCAATTCAATAGCCCAATCTTCCCCCCCCACCAAAGCAGGGAAAGCACCGCCTTGGGGCTGCCACCCCAATCGCCACCCCTCCCCTTTTTTGAGTATCCGCTCCACAATACTGAATTTTCTCCCTGGCTTTCGTTGAAAATCCCGATTTCATAGTACGGTTAATTGTCAGCAAACGCACGCCTACGCAACGCTTGAGGTTTGGAGATTATGGCTTTTGACTACCCGGAGGACTTGAAGTACCTCGACACCCATGAATATGTTCGCCTTGATGGGGAGATTGCCACCATTGGCATTACGGCTTTTGCCATTGACCAATTGGGGGATATTGTTTTTCTAGAGTTGCCGGAAATTGGCGACGAGGTGGAAGCTGGGGAAGGGTTCGGTACGATTGAATCGGTGAAGGCGGTGGAGGATTTGAAGGCTCCCCTGTCTGGTACGGTGATTGAGCGCAATGATGGCTTGATCGATGCCCCGGAGGCGATCGCTGAGGATCCCTATGGGGAAGGATGGCTGATTAAAATCCGCATTGAAGACCCTGATGCGGATTTTGATGACATTCTCACGGCTGCGGAGTATAAATCTCAGGTGGAAGGGGAGGAGTGAGGAGTGAGGAGTGAGGAGTGAGGAGTGAGGAGTGAGGAGTGAGGAGTGAGGAGTGAGGAGTGAGGGAGAAATCTCAGTTTCACTCTATCCTCTCTTCTCTATAGCAGTTTTCACAAACTTGAGGTACAAAGATCCCCCTCAATCCCCCTTAAAAAGGGGGAAGTGGTGTTCTCATCCTTTCGCAATCCGCTCTATCCTCTTTTCTTCCCTTTTAGCCAAAGACGCGATGTTCTAGGGCGGGCATTTGGCGACGGACTTGGGCGAGGCAATCGGGGTTAATTTCGGCGATCGCCATTTCCTGATCCTGTCCCGCATCGGCCAAGATTGTCCCCCAGGGGTCGATGATCATGGCGTGGCCGTGGGTGTGGCGGAGTTGGTAATGGTTCCCGGCTTGGGCGGGGGCAATGACGTAGCAGGTGTTTTCGATGGCGCGGGCTTGGAGGAGCACTTGCCAATGGTCTTTGCCGGTGTAGGCGGTGAAGGCGGCGGGGACGAAGAGGATTTCGGCTCCGGCTTTGGAGAGGTGGCGATAGAGTTCGGGGAAGCGCACGTCATAGCAGACGGAAAGCCCAAGGTTGCCGAGGGTTTCGGAGGGGTAAACGGGGGGCAATGCGGTTCCGGCCATAACGGTGCTGGATTCGCGGTAGGTGTTGCCGTCGGGGAGGTTGACATCGAAAAGATGAACTTTATGGTAGCGGGCGAGTTCTTCGCCGTTGGGGGCGACGAGGAGGGCGGTGTTATAGACGCGATCGCCTTCTGGGGTGGGGACGGGGAAGCCGCCCCCCAGGAGGGTGATTTGATAGCGTTGGGCCATGGTGTGGAGGAATTGCTCGCTTTTTTCGGCGATCGCTTTGGCCTGGGCCATTTTATCGGCTTCTAAGCCCATATAGGAGAAGTTTTCGGGCAGACAGACCAGGGAGGCCCCGCGCCGCACGGCGAGTTCAATGCGCTCTTCTGCTTCGAGCAAGTTTTCCATTAAGTTGGGTTTGCTCGTCATCTGAAGGGCAGCGGCAAGGTAGGGCTTCATAAGAATCTGAATCATGAGGCGTGGTCTTAGATGGATCATAGCCTAAGTTGTCCTAGCTGCTGTTGCTGATTGTGGGGATTGATCGGGGTTGGGGCGATCGCCTCTGTTGCTAGTGCTGAGGGGGGAGTTTGGGGGGTTGATAACTGAAGAACTTTAAAAAATGTATAGTTTTGTATAGGAGGGTTGATCAATTTGTTGTCTACGGGAAGAACCTTCTACAATGGGCGGAGAAGATGTTTTCCGCATCCCACACCACAATTTGCAAAATTTGATCGGTTAACTATATGTCAACACCTGCTAATGGACTCCGGGGCAGTCAAACCCAAGCCCAAACCCGTCTGTTGCTTTCTCTTTGGGATTTGCAAGGTTCAAATCAGGAGGTCAAACGTTCTGATCTCAATAAGTGGCTCTTGCGTTCTAAGGAAAAGGTAGGGGACTATCAAGACATTTTTAAGGATCTGCAAGAAGACGGTGCGATCCAAATCACTACAGATCGTTCTGTTAGCATTTCTTTAACTCCCAAAGGCTTAGAAATCCTCAAAGAAGGCTTGAAAAATCCAGAATTTCAATTTGACGGGCCAACAATGGGAGTTAAGCTACCCAATGCTCTGCTGAAATGGATGCGGTCTAACAAAGAATCTACGCCAGTCTCTCCACAGCCAACCGTTGAATCTGAACCGCCCAAAGTAGCCAAAATCAGCAAGATCAAAAACTACACAGAATTCAAAAATGTAGTCTTGGAAGTTCATGAAACTTTAGACAAAGGTTTTAATTTACAAAACCTAGTGCCGATTTATCGCATTCGGCGTGAAATTGGAGATGCTGTAGATCGTTTAGAGTTTAATGAGTGGTTCATTAAAATGCAAGAAGATGAAATTTTTCAACTCATGACTGGAGAAATGCCAGATATGACCCCAGATAAACGAGAAGATTCTTTAACTTTACCCGGTGGTGCATTTCGTTTTTACGCAAAACGGCTTTAATTGCGAACTCATCACTAATTTTGAACGGCTACAAGGATTGTATTAGTTGTCTCCATCCCTGATCAGGACTTTCTCTCATGTCTAAACCCTCCCCCTCGCCTCTAGAACAGATCCACAATGCGATCAAGAGCCAAAATATCTTTAAAGGTATAGGCGTTTTTCGCTCCGATAATGTTTGGGGCCAAGGTCATCCTGATGTAGTGTCCTTTAATGCCCATGCTTCTGATACGGTCTTCCAAGCCTTAGATCATGTGCGCCAAGACCATAATCAAAAAGTTACATCCCTCGTTTTTACAGCCACGCCGGGCCAGGGAAAAACTCATCTGATTAATCGCATTCGTCGTCAGTTAATCAATGAAAATGATACGATATTTGTCTATGTCAATGTTCTGAATTTTACTGACTTAGATCAAATCAATTTCTACTTTCAGCAAACGATTGTTGATAGTCTCAGCCGTTCCAATAGTCAAGAAATTACCCAGTGGCAAGCTTTAGCCAGTACTATCGTTAATAGTGTTATTCCCAACACAAGGCAGCCTCAAGTTTTAATTAATCAATTTGATAAGGTCTACCAAGATGGTTTGCAAAAAGGCAGTAATCTGATTGATTTGCTGATTCAGAAGCTCAATATTCCCAACTATATCAATCCTTACATTGTCCGTGCAGTTTTGTGGATGCTTTCACCGAAGGTATCCAGTTATGCAGAGCGATGGTTAGCGGGTGAAATTTTGGAAGCATCCCATGCTCAATATTTAGGAGTTCCCCCCTCTATCCATGGCAATCAAGACCAAGACAGTAGCGCATTAAACGTTGTTAAGCAAATTCTAAATTTAATTGACCGCTACAGTTCAATTATTATCTGCTTTGATGAGCTTGATACCGCAGAAAATTCTAATGATGAAGGATTGAGAACAGAGCAAGTTGTTGCGGTTTTAGTGAAGTCATTGTATGACACATTGGAGCAGTACAATTTAAGTAAAGGCGTGATCATCCTCATGGTGATGATGCAAGATACTTATATCAACTTATTTACTTCCATGCAGTATGGTGGTGTCCATGAACGGATATGCGCCTTTACGCAAAATAAGCCCATTGAGTTAGAATTCATCGTTGAGCCTAATTCAATGATTGAGTTAGTGACACTTTATCTCAGTCATTTTTATCAAAAAAGACAATTAGTTCCACCAGAACCTATCTATCCATTTACCGCCGATCAACTCAAAAAATATGTTAAGGTAAACCGCCCCACGATGCGGGAAGCATTAAAGTGGTGTGCGGAAAACTTTAAGGTTGATGAAACAGATTTATTGCCAGAAAGCCCCGATGAGCGCATTGAACTGGCATTAAGTCGAGAAAATGACATCAATTTGAGTGAAACCCTTGAGGATAGCCAATTCATTGGTCATGTTTTAAGATTTGGATTTACAGCACTGATCGGGCAATCCCTTTCAGGAGAAACCCCAACGGGCGATCAACTCAACAATGTGGTTGTCCAGGAAATTGTTGATATTGCTCCGAAAGCCAAAAATAATGATTGGATCAATTTTAAAATTCTAGGCACAGAGGAGGATCAACCTTTTAAACTGGGGGTGATGGTGCTTCAGCATACCCATGGTTTATCTGTAGGTGCGGGAATGCACAGGATCGTTGATTATAAAACTTTTGATCTAACTCGTGGCTGCTTAGTTCGTTCTAAATCACGAAAAATTAAAAGTCATTGGGATTCTTATAAATTATTGAGAAAATTGGTCAAGCAACAGGGGGGCGAATGGGTTGATTTAGAGTTAGAAAACATCGAGCTATTGATTAAGCTGTATATCGTTAATGAGCAAAAAGACATCTACAACTTGACTGATGATCAAATCCTCAGTTATACCCAGGAAAAAATGCTTACTAATCCTCTGTTGCTAGAAATATTAAGTCCTCCATCGGGTAATATACCTGACGTTACAGTTATTGATCCTAGTAATATTGATGAGCTTTTGGACGAATTTTTTCGTCAATACAAAGGTAATTCTGATGATGTTGAACAGGCTAGTATTAATGCATTTGATAATGTAAGCGATACTGTAGAGACAATCGAAAATAGTGAGAGTAGTTCAGAACCAAGCACAGCGGAATCTGTCAATCCTAGCACTAAGCCAGTAGAGCCAGCGTCACAGTCTGATTTATCTGCTACTACTTCAGAAGACCAAACTTCTGAAGAATCTGCTACTCCTGAAACTGTTAACCCACCGGCTGAAACTTGGTTAACCCGTGATTATCGGGGGATGAATATCGCCTCTTTCTCTTTAAACGGCACTGAGTATGAGGTGACAACGTGGCGTGAGCTTTTAATTATGACTTGCACTCTGATGAAACTACACCACAATAAAGATTTTGCTAAGGTTTTAGAGATCAGAGGCCGCAAAAATTCTTACTTTAGCAAAAATGCCGAAGATCTTAAAAACCCTGAAAAAATTTCCGGCTCAGGTCTTTATGTAGAAACCAATTTAAGTGCTAATCAAATTGTTAAATTTGTACATCGAATCATTACAATTTTCGGTTATACCGAAGAGAGTCTAGATATTAAAACCCATGAATAATGAGTGAATCCAGTAGTTTATCATTAGCCATCGCTTTACCCAGCATGGATATTCAAGCCTTAATCCAAGGCGTAACCCTTGCTGCCTTACCTAATCGCTCCCTGCGGCCGGGTCAATGTTTTTTACTCTATCCCGTCGAAACTGAATCTTCAGCCCAAGCCTACCATCCACAATTAACCATTACCCAACCCCCGAACCCCCCATCCTCATCCCAAGTCTGGATCGAAGCCTGGGCAAAATGCGAACGCTGTGAACTCATTGGTGAAGCTTCAGAAGTAGAAGATCTTGCCCATTACACGATCTGGACAGCACCAGAACTCATTAAACGCAAACAAAACCGAGCTTATCTCTTCCTGGCCTACTTGAAGGTCTATCAATTTACGGAAAAGATTGCAGTGGAGGCGATCGCCAACATCACCGAAAAAATCGGCAAACCCATCGCCATGGGTCAATCTATCAATATTGACCCCTCCACCCCCATCCTCTCACCCGAAGAATTTAACCAACAATTCCAAAACCTACAATCACGCCAACCCACCCATCACCCAGAACCACAACCCCCTCCACAACCTGTCATTGAACCTAGCCCGATTCCACCTATTATCGACCCGCCGATTCCCCCTGTTCCCGATCCTCCGATTCCCCCTGTCATCGGCCCCGACGATGATCAATGGATTGAACAAATTGCCACCATTGGCAATTCCAGCCAAGGCCACGACTTTGAACGCTTAATCCGTAAAGCCTTGATCTTTTTAGGCTTTGAAAACACAATCAATCACTCCAAAGCCAGCCTTGATCCCGATGCCACCGGCGGCCCCGGCGGCCTAGACTTCTATGCAAATCAACCCTATCCCATCGTTGGCGAATGCAAAGCCACCAAAACCGAAAAAGTCTCCGATGGCACACCCGCCCAATTAATTAGATTGGGGCATAATATCCTTCAAGAGCAATACAACCCTTGCGTTAAAATTATCATCGCTGCCGGTGAACTCACAGAATATGCCAATAAAACAGCATTGAGCAATGATCTGAATGTAATTCGTCCTGAAACCATTCAAAATCTAACCCAACTCAAAAAACACTATCCCGGCTCAATCAATTTATGGGCATTGAAAGAATGCCTAGAACGTGAACCCTTTGGCGAACAAGCAGACCAAAAACTCAGAACCTACATTGCTCAAGTCATTCAAGCCTTACAAATCCGGTCTGATCTCGTTCAGTTAGTCAAAGAAGAGGGTGGATCTGTTGAATTTTTACGCGGTGGATTTCGCCGAAATTACACATTACAAGATCGAGAAATGTACCAAATCTTAATTGAATTATCCTCTCCTCTAACAGGTTATATTGGGCGCAAAAAGAATGATAAAAAGGATAATAAATCTAACAAAGAAGATGATGGATTGAAAACTGATTCCTTTTATTTTTTGAGAGACTTCGTATTTACCAAAGATTTTCTCATTGATGATCATCAAGAATAAAACTCTTGTTTCCTAGTATTAGGGTGTGTACGCTCCCCCGGAAGGCTTCTGCCTCCATCCCAGGCGGCAGAGCCGCCCGAAGCCCGTGCCAAGGCAGAGCCATGGCACGAGATCAGTGAAATTTTTCGCCCCTACGCCGATCCATTCGATAACCGGATGCCGATCACCGGAGAGGCGGTAGGTTGCCACAAAATACTGAGTACAAAAGGATTAACTAAGCATCCTTCCCCGGAAACTGACTAAAATCAAGGGGAGGGACTGATCCAGATCATAGGTTAAATCTGCTAAATTCAGTATTCTTGCCACTATGGGAGGTCATACCCCTCAAACAGTGGTTGACAAACCATCAAGATGATGTTGGAGGATGAGTGTTGTGATTAGTATTGGTGAAATTGTCCAAGAAGCCCTCGGCCAAGGCTGCTTAACCGTCGAAGCCGAAAATCAACTGCGCTGTCTTCTGTCCCACAGTCGCCCAGAAGATGTGCTCCTATTTAGCCAGTTGCAGGCAGAAATCATGGAAGGCCGAGTTCGACAGGAGGCCCGCGAACGCTACCACCGGCAATTGGCAGCCGCCACAGCCTAACTAGGTTCAGGGGTAGGGCAACACTCCACCCCCCAGCCCATTAATCTCCGTGCAATTCGGCGATCGCCTCCGCCTGTCGCCACAGACGATAGAGGAACGTTTCCGTGCGATCGCCCAACCGCGTCACAAAAACCCCCGTTTCCGCTTCCGGGTCAGCCCCCACCCAAGTCCCATTCAGGCAAATCTCCACATAGCCCGCATCACAAGCCGCCACCGCCACTCCACAGCCCAACTCCGGCCAGAGCAACGCCTCAAAGGTTGCCAACTCCGGCAAATCCTCCGGCAGCAAAAACGAAGCCGTCGTCGGCTCCATCGTTAACGCCGTCCCCGCATGGAGCGAAACCAACAGGCGAGATTGCAACCAGGTTTCCACCGTCATGCTCAATTGTTCGAGCCAAAAACCATCGTCAGTATAAGTTAATTTCAACATTGCTCTTAAGCCTTCAATGCTGGGCAAAAAAAATGCAAAACATTCAGCAACCGTCAACAGAAAGCCCCGCCTCTACAGTTCAGAAGCGGGGCAAAGCATAGTTGAGCTTTGACATTCAGGCACAAGTCCTTCGCCAAGGCAGCCTGTCACCGCTGAGAACCGCAAAAATTAAGATTGGCAGCTTGCCGGATTGGGGATTGACGGGGGGAATTGTGCCGTCAAAGCCAAAACTGGCGGGCAAAACCGGCGAGGTCAACCCCTCACCCCTGAGGCGATTGCCCCAGGTTTTGCCATTGGTAATTGCATTGAAATTTCCCATCTATTCCCCCTAGCCTATGGCTTTGGCCAAGTTTTGCACGAATTTAACCGCGAAGTTCGTAACCAATGTTTTTCTATACTACACTTGTAATATCCCAATGTCCACATTTTTTTGGAGGAATTTGCCACCATGCGCACCTTGACCCGCACCACCACCACCGAGATGGAAGTCACCAGTATTCGTTTAGAGCGTGAATTGAAAGATAAACTCAAAGCCCTCTCCGGCAATACCGGCTATCAAGCCTTGATCAGAGATGTCCTCTGGAGCTACGTTCAGCAAAAATCCGGCGACTACCGCCCCCAGTTTTCCCGCCAAGACCTCCGGGCCGCCGTGGAGGCGATCGCCCAAACCGATCAGCATTGCGTCCTCACCGGCACACCCATCCCCCAAAATTCCCCAATGCTCCTAGGGCTGACCACCGCCGGGGATTTTGTCCCCCTCAGCCCCGATAGTCTCCACGATTAACGCCATCCCTTAGGGAGACAAGTCTCCTCCCTCGACCCCATCCGGTAATGGCTCAAAAACAATCTCTTCGTAAAATTCCTCAATGGCCACCGTTAAATTAATGCTGGCTAAGGTGAGGCGATCGCCCGCTCGATAGCTCAGAATCAGCCAATCCCCCGCCTCATTTTTGTGATAAATATCAATCGCCATCTCCTCAGAACTGACTAACACATAATCCACTAAATTCGGATTGCGGCGATATTTTTCAAACTTCTTGCCACGGTCATAGGCCTCAGTACTAGGGGATAAAACCTCCACAATCAAGCAAGGATAAGTGATGTATTGGGTGCTGGAATTATCTCTCTGATCGCAAGTAACACTCAGATCGGGATAGGTATAGTTGCGGGTGTTGAGAATATTGACACGGCAGTCAGAATTGTATGTTTTACAACCACTACCCCGCAAATGAGGCTTAATAATCGCTAAAAAGTTTCCTGCAATATCACTATGATTTTTTGTCCCCCCACTCATTGCATAAACCCGCCCATCAATTAGCTCATGCTTTTCTAGCTGCTTTGCTTCCCAAGCAAAATACTCTTCAGGGGTAAAGTACTGCTCCTGCTCTCTAGCTGCAATCATGAGAATCTCCCACTCTAAAGGTTGTAATACCAGTTTAAACCTTATAATCCAATCCTCGCAATTCTTCCGAATTGCCCCCTTCAACCGTGCCGACTCCGTGAACCGGTCACAGTAAACCGACATTCCGCAATGAGTTAAATTTCGGTTTCAGCAGCTTTTTGTAAACGGCTTATTGCACTTTTTGCTTCTTTGAGTAAGTTATGCCAATCATCTGGAGGATGACCACTCTCTAGCATTTTCCTAAAGACTCGATAAGCATCTGTATTACTCTCATAAGCTCGCTTAGATTTTTCATCATTGACCCAAGCAAGGAGAATTATTTTACTTTCTTGATGATATCGAAAAAACAGTCGATACTGCTGAAAAAATTTGGCTCTAAACCAGTGTTTGTAATCATCGCCAAGGGTAGACCCCTGTCGATACTCATTTCGAGTTGGATCTTGAGGAATAATCTCAAAAGCTAACTTTGCTATGGCCGCTAGACGCTTTGTGGCATTGTTTTTTTGATAATCTTGGGGAAACTTGCGACGCAGATGTTCAACCTGCGCCACAAGTTCTTCAAACTGTTTAAGGAACAGAGGATGAGCAAAGATGTTCCATCCATTAATAACTAGCGGCTGATCTACTGGCAACCTTATTCGTCCTCATCCAGTAGTGGTGCATCAAGATCCAGATCAACGCCGGAGACTAAGGATTGAACATGACTGGCTAGGTCAGAACTCATTGCTCGTATCTGTTGAGGGTTCTGTTCGATATCTTGGGCAAGAAAATTTAGAAATTTCCCAAGCACTGGATCATTTTCTTCTGTCTGGCCAGCCCGCGAGATCCATACTTTGCCATTGGGCTGTATGGTGTAGCAGATTTTATCGCGCTTATTCAAGCCCAGGGCTTTGCGAACAGGCTCAGGCACTGTCGTTTGATAGCGATCCGTAAGCGTGGATTCCGGACATGGGTCTAGCGTTGCAACCATAGCGACCTTATCAGCCTGTTGATAAAACTAGATCTTAATGGTAATGCAACTGCATTGTCTTGTCAACTGTAGAGTAATTAGGTCTACAGCCTAACGATGGAGTTGAACTGTATCCGCCACACTTGCGGTGAACTGAGCAATGACGGGTTCTCCATCGGAGCATCGCCCCCACCCTTAACCCCAAACCCGCCAGGAGCGTACAATGAAAAGTCCATGCTCATTTTTGGACTTTTTGCAGGAAAACGCCCGATGCTAACAGCCACCACCACCCAAGACCCCTTAATCATTGCCGGCCGCCCCTTCACCTCCCGGCTGATGACCGGAACCGGCAAATACCGCGACTTCGCCACCATGCAGGCCAGCATCACCGCCAGTGGTTGCGAAATCGTCACCGTCGCTGTCCGCCGCGTTCAAACCCAAGCCCCCGGCCATGAAGGGTTAGCGGAAGCCATCGACTGGGGCAAAATTTGGATGCTCCCCAATACCGCCGGTTGCGCCACCGCTGAAGATGCGATCCGCGTCGCCCGCCTCGGTCGCGAAATGGCCAAACTTTTGGGTCAGGAAGACAATAACTTTGTCAAATTAGAAGTGATTCCCGATAGTAAATATTTATTACCCGATCCCATCGGCACGCTCAACGCTGCGGAGCAGTTGGTGAAAGAAGGCTTTGCGGTTCTACCCTATATCAACGCCGATCCCCTTTTGGCCAAACGGTTAGAGGAAGTCGGCTGTGCGACGGTGATGCCCTTGGGTTCCCCCATTGGTTCCGGCCAGGGGTTGAAAAATCTTGCCAATATTCAAATTATTATTGAGCAATCGCAAGTTCCCGTGATTGTCGATGCGGGCATTGGTGCGCCCAGTGAGGCGGCGGCGGCCATGGAGTTGGGGGCCGATGGGTTGTTGATCAATAGTGCGATCGCCCTCGCCCAAAATCCCCCCCAAATGGCCAAAGCCATGGCCCTCGCCGCCGAAGCCGGACGGTTAGCCTACCAAGCGGGGCGCATTCCCATCAAGGCCTACGCCGCCGCCAGTTCCCCCCTCACCGGCATCATTGCTTAAGGGGTTCTAGGAGCATTGAATGCGGTTACTCACCACCCGCCGTATTTCCAAACAGTAGGCCTGGGTATCCATCCCCCCCATTTCCGTCTGCGTGGGGGGATTGTTGGCAATTTGTTGCGTAATGCTGTTGACGCGATCGCCCGGATTCGGGTGCGTACTGAGGATCGTCATTCCCCGGCCCCCGCCTTGGCTAGCCAGCTTCGCCATAAAATTCGCCATCCCCTGGGGGTGATACCCCACCCGGCGCATAATGCTGAGGCCCAACGTATCAGAATCATTTTCATCACTGCGGCTATTGGGGAGATTAAGCGCCACCTCCACCCCCAACTGAATCACCTGAGCTTGATTCAACCCCGCAGCGGAGAGAATCCCCTGCTGAATCGCCCGTTCGCGCATTTGTTTAATGGCGTGGCGCTCAATAATATGGCCCATCTCATGGCCAATCACACCGGCCAGTTCCGCCTCCGTATCCGCCAGCACCATCAGGCCCGCATTGATATAGACAAAACCGCCCATCGTCGCAAAGGCATTAACGTTGGGATCATTCACCACCTGGAACGTAAAGTTAATGTTTCGCCGCTCTGCCGGAGTCAGCTTGTCCACCATCCGCTGGCCAATGGCGTTGATATATTGAGTGGCAAGGTGATCATTCCGCACGACCGGCGTACCATTACCCGCCAATTGCTGTTTAATTTGTTGATCGATCTGGCCACCGAGGGCCATTTCCCGTTCAGGGGACATACTGCCCAATTGAATCCCCTGGAGGACCTGCGCACCGCCGCGAATAATATCCCAAATCGAGATCGCTTGAACGGGTTGGGCAAAGAAAATCGTACAGGTGGTGAGGATTGCAATTAACCCATAAACCCAACGGGGGGGATGAGTAAAAAATTTGTTCTTCATAATTTGGGGAGGAGCAAAACCACTCTTGCGTTACATCTATGGTCTTTATTCTGGCCGATCCGACGGGATCCGTCCTCGGTTTGTTGCCAGTTTTCCCGTTGTCCGATGATAAAAAATGCTTGTTGCCCATTGAATAGTACAAAAAGATTGCACAATATGCCCCATGCAACAGGCGATCGCCTAGGCTTGACCTTTGCGAGTCATCCCAATACCAGATCGGTATAAATCTGGAACTTTATAGCGTTCAACCACATCATTGGTTCCTTCATAAATAGAGAGTAAACCCACTTCACTCGCTAGCCTCAATTCATCCTCCAAACCCTCTACTTCACTGGATTTAAAGGGAGAACGACCTATTTCCCTTAAACGTTCAACCAAGGTGCTTAAATTGGGAAACTCTTCCTCAATTAAAGCATCTAGGGTTTGCTTAGACACTTCTTCAAGAGAAGCAATTAACGCTTTTGGTCGAATCACGGTTTTACCATAGGCATTCTTGGTCTGTTCTCGCATTTCCCAGGCCTGACCTTGCTTGAACAATTGTAACAACGCACGGGGACTATGATGATTACTGCCATCGGCAATCCGTTTCCAAACCCAATTCTTCGTAAAAGCTGATTTGCCGCCCCGCATCCGTTCACCCACGAGTAAATTCCAAATATTCCAGACTTGTTGCTCTGTTAGATGGAAATCATCACTGGAGAATAAGAAACGCCCTTGGTTTTGTTGCTCTTCAATGGACTGCACTAAGGCTTTAAACCGATGGGACTGTAAAGCTGTTTTCACAATCACCTTAAAGAAATCTACAGGCTCTAACCATTGGAGTGAAACCGAGCGTCCATAAAAATGGCTTTTGTTGTCAAACTTTAATCTGCGCCAAATATCTTCCCGTAACATCACCTTAAACTTCAAGCGATGCAAATTACTTTCTAAGTCATTCACTAAAGACAGCAAACTTGAGATCGATTCTGTTCTGATGTGTTGCTCCTGTAAACCAACACCAAAGCCTGTATCTAAACCATCAATCAACAAGAAGGTTTGCACAGAGATATCTCGATCAAACCGCATCAACCAATCATGGAGCAGCAAGCCTAGCCTTGGTTTGGATAATGAATTTTCAATGCAGTTGATGAAATCCAGTTCCTTAGTTAACGGATTTGCGAGTATATCCATTAAAGCGTCATCAGGTTCTGGTGGGGCTGCTTGCCAAGATAAATGACAGGCGAGACAAACTTGCAGGAGCCAAAATTCACGCCAACTCTTTTGATGCTGCTTCAACTGCTGATCAACTTCTTTAAAGGCTTCTGGACTCAAAACCCAAAACCGCCCATCTTTGAGCGGACTAGGGGAAAGAACCACAATGGAGGGGTATTGGTCATCTTCTAGGAGACGACGAAAAATTGCGGTCTTTCCTGTTCCTTTTCGACCTAATACTAGAGGCATATCAGGGCGGATAGCTCGCTGTACTAAATCTGTTTCGACAAAAGTTTCTAATAAATGATTTTGAGCTTCTGCTGCTGCACCAGAAAATTGTAACTCTTGCAAAATTTGAGCTTTTTCATGGGCTAAATTCACAAAAGATTGCTGCTCACTGGCCATGGGCAGTAAACCCTCGATCCACTCTGCAACTGGCTCAAAATCACGCCAATATTCTGGGGCTGATAAGATTCTATCCGATGTAGCAATGGTTTCGCGATAGGGGATAAAGTGGGTAATCTCCGATTCGACCATTGGCTCAAAGTTTGGTCTTTTATCGCTCAAACTTCCCAGCCAGTTATTGATCCAACCCAGGGAGCGATGACGATATCGCTCAATGACCTCTGGTGCTTGACTCGCCGGGATCGGAGAAACAATAAATCTAGGTTCAGGGGTGAGGTTCGGTTCAGTTCTGCGATTATGGGAAGCAAGCAGAGCTTGCACTAATGCCCCAGTTCCGACTTGGGTTTGCGGGTGAGGGAAGAAAACAATAATGGCTAAATCAGCCAAGTCAAAGAGTAACGGCCCATTGAGGGGGGTGATGCCGGTTCTTGCATCCAACAAAATAACATCTGGCTTGAAGGGCAGTTCTGTGCTGAGAATATCGATCAATTCTCGTAAAGGATTGCGGTCTTCTCGATACCAAGCTTCTGGATTGATCAAGTTCAACACTCTGGCATAATTGGCATTGGGTAAACCTGCGGGCAAACAATAGAGTTCCTCTGTTTCTGAGATGCGAATAATCTGATTGCGGAGATCAGGATGTTCACCTTGGTCTAAACTTAGCAATGAGAAAATTAACCCTTGTTCTGGTTGAACTTCGTTTTCTTTCCCGAACAAAGCGGCTAATCCAGGAGCTTCTAAATCCATATCAACACACAAAACAGTGCGTCCATGATTTGCTAAAATTTGCGCTGTATAGGCAAGGGCAGTGGAGCGACCGACTCCGCCTCTGAGTGAGTAAAATGTGGCAATGATCGGACGCTTTAAATCATCCTCTAGGTCTGAGGCAAACAGGATCGTTTCAGGATGACTGGGGCGTGCTAATGCTTCTGGCCAAAGGGGCAAGTTTTCAATAGGAGCATCTAGGGGCAGAGAACCGGCCCATTCCTTTTCCTCAGGGGTGAGTAAATCTAACCATTGAATGGTTAAGGCTTCTAGTCCATTGAGGACAATTTTTTGACGTTCTGATCGAGTTTTGTGATTAAAATCGGGCGAAATCACCGCGATACGCCAGCCGACATTTTGATCCAGTTGAATGCGTAGGTCTTCAATCTCTAGATGAGCAGATGACATATTTTCTGTGATTTTTGCCTTGATCTCTGAATGGTTCATTTGTTTCTTCTCGATGGAGTCCGACGGATTTGATTCTGTATCCATCCCGTTAACTGTTTAGCTCCCTCTACTAATTCTGGATAACTCAGGGAAGTCTCAAAAGTTAGTTCGTAGCGGAGTGAAGTCTCCCATCTCTCTAGGTAAAATGTCTTTTTCCCTGTCGGATCACCAAGATCAGACAGGGAAAAATTGCAAGCTTTCCATAGGCCTCGCAAATTATGCCCATCCTGACCATGTTTTGGGAAACCCCTTCCTCGCTGCTGCAAGAATGCCTTTAAGCTGCATTCAATGGCATAACCGGCTAGATAAACAGACGTGACTGAAGTGTTTCGATTCTTGGTCATTACGTCTGCATCAGCAGCGCGTTCATTGGCCAAGTTAATCCAATCTTCTGAAGTATGTGGAGGCATATACTGAGTCAATCTAAGGCTGACGCTCTACTCATGTTAACATCCCCTGATCTCTGATGGAGTAACCGCGCCGTTTAGTCTGTCCCCGTCCCTAGGGAAACGAGAGCGTCAATCTCACCCATTGTCACCGCGCTTGTAGGTATTCTACCTTCGAGGCTAGATTCGTCTTGGGGTAAGGCGTTCAGCTTTTTTGCTCTGTCCGCTAGGGCGATCGCCCCCTTCCAGCCCTCCCCCCATTTCTTAAAATTGTCCGATTGAATTCTTTCTCAAGGCAAAAATACCGCTAAAGTGAGTCTTTGGCTGAGTTAGACGCAACATAAAATATGCCTATTTCCCAAGCATCCCCCGCCTTGCTCGTTCTCGCTGATGGCAGCATCTACCACGGCTTTTCCTTCGGAGCAACGGGGACGGCCATCGGTGAAGTCGTCTTCAATACCGGCATGACGGGCTACCAAGAGGTACTCACCGATCCCAGCTATCGCGGTCAAATTATCACCTTCACCTATCCAGAACTGGGGAATACCGGGGTCAATGCTGAGGATGAAGAATCAGACCACCCCCAAATCCGTGCCGTCATTGCCCGCAATATTTGCCATCGCCCCAGCAATTGGCGATCGACCCAATCCCTCCCTGACTACCTCAAACAGTATAAAATTCCCGGCATCTATGGCTTAGATACCCGCGCCCTCACCCGGCGACTCCGTTCCGCAGGGGCGATGAATGGTGGCATCTCCACGGAAATCCTCGATCCGGAAGAACTGCTGCGCCAAGTACAATCCGCTCCCTCCATGGCCGGGCAAAATTTGGTCAAAGAAGTCACCACGCCTCAGGTTTACGAATGGCAAACCCCCACCGATACCGCTTGGGAATTCAGTGCCACCACCGGGAGCAATGAGCCGCCTTTAACTGTGGTGGCCATTGATTTTGGTGTGAAGCGGAATATTCTCAACCGTTTGGCCAGCTATGGCTGTCGCGTTATCGTTGTTCCCGCCAGCACCCCCCCGGAGGAAATCCTCAGCCATAACCCCGATGGCATTTTCCTCTCCAATGGCCCCGGCGATCCCGCCGCCGTCACTGAAGGCATTGCTACCGCCACCGCTCTCCTCGCAGCGAAAAAACCCACTTTCGGGATTTGCATGGGCCACCAGATCCTCGGCCTGTCCCTCGGTGCCGAAACCTTTAAGCTCAAGTTTGGCCATCGGGGTTTGAATCAACCCTGCGGTTTAGCGCAACAGGTGGAGATTACCAGCCAAAACCATGGCTTTGCTGTCACCGCAGATTCTTTGGGGGAAGATGTGGAAATCACCCATCTCAATCTTAATGATCAAACGGTGGCGGGCCTGCGCCATAAAACTCTGCCTTTGTTCTCGGTGCAGTATCACCCGGAAGCTAGCCCCGGCCCCCATGATGCGGATTATTTGTTTAAGCAGTTTGTGGATTTGATGCGGGAGCATCGGGCCGCTGCCTAGTCGCTGCTGGGTCAGCCTGTTATACTGAGGGACTGATCAACTGCCGTTTAGAGTAGGGAGGGTAGAGCCATTCCTGAACAACTGAATCTCACCGTGAGCCTGCGGGGTACACGGGAAATCAAAGAAAACTGTCAAATTTTTCGGCTGACGGGTTTGCTGGATGCTTTTTCTGAGCCGACATTCCGCCGGGTTTTGGGGGAATGTATTGATGCGGGCCCGAAGCACGTTGTCCTGGCACTGTCGCAAATTGATTTTGTCGATAGTTCGGGTCTGGGTGCTTTGGTGCAATTGGTGAAACAGGCCCAAAATGCGGGGGGGACGCTCCAGATTGTCAGTAATCCCCGTGTGACTCAGACGGTGAAGCTGGTGCGGCTGGAAAAATTCCTGTCGTTGCAGCCTTCCGTTGAGGAGGCGATCGCCAATGTTCCCCCCCAATAGGATGCTGTAAATGCCTGGGGGTGAACACCAAATTCCTGATTTTGAGATGAGGCAATGGACGCGGCAGCGGTTGAATCTTCTTCAACCCCTACCGCGTTCCCTTTGTCAGGTGGAGCAACTGTCACCAACAGTGCTGGCCTACATTGGGGATGGTGTTTATGAATTATTAATGCGTATGTATTACCTTCTCCCTCCCCAACGGATTGCCTCCTATCATCAAGAGGTGGTGGCACAGGTGCGGGCAGAGCAACAGGCGGCCCAGTTAATGCGGATTGCGCCCTACCTCACGCCCCGAGAACAGGATCTCTGTCGTCGGGGTCGCAATGCGGCCAAACGTCCCCCCGCCCGGTTAGATCCCGCCATTTATCAGCAGGCCAGCAGCCTCGAAACCTTATTTGGGTATCTTTATCTCACCGATCCCGCCCGCTTAAGTGAATTACTCCATTATTTTGAATTTTAAATTTCCATGAATACCAGGGATGATTTGGTTTATGGTCGCCATGCGGTGGCGGCGGCCTTGGGGGGCGATCGCCCCCCCACCCGCCTTTGGGTGACGGCAAAAGTCCGCCAAGATAGCCGCATTGGCCCCTTGATTGCAGCGGCAAAGGAGGGGGGGATGGTGATTGATGAAGTGCCGGTGCATCGGTTGAGCCAGATGACCCAGGGGGGCAACCACCAAGGCATTGTTGCCCAAGTGATCCCCTATGAATATTGGGATCTGACCCGCTTAATTGCCCACGCCGCAACGGTCAGTGAGCAGCCGGTGATTATTGTTGCTGATAGTATTAACGATCCCCATAATTTGGGGGCGATGATCCGCACAGCAGAAGCGATGGGGGCGCAGGGGTTGGTGATTCCGGCTCGGCGGGCGGTGGGGATTACACCCACGGTGTTTAAAGTGGCCGCTGGTGCGCTGGAAACCTTCCCCGTGGCGCGGGTGACGAATATTCAACAGGCGTTGATGGAATTGAAAACTTCCGGATTTTGGATCTATGGGACGGCAGCCCATAGCCCCCAACCCATCTATCAGGTGGATTTACAGGGGGCGATCGCCCTTGTCATCGGCTCCGAAGGCCGGGGTCTCGGCACGTTAACCGAGCGTAATTGTGATAGTTTGGTGGCAATCCCACTCCAGGGTAATGTCCCCAGCCTAAACGCCTCCGTCGCGATGGCAATGGTGTTGTATGAGGTTTTTCGGCAACGCTGGCCAGGAAGCAATGGGCAAACTGTGTCAGATGCGACTTTAAAAAAAGTGGCAGAGGGAGTATAAAGTAGAGTAAAAATCAGCAATTATTAAGGAATGTAAAGCTGAGGTCGTGGGACCCTAGCTCACTGCGTTTAAAAACAACCGTTTTGGGGGATGAGATGAAAGAAATTTGGCTGAAGTTTCTCGAGGCAACCGGCAAAGCCTTTTGGGTTGAGATCACCACAGAGCAGCCCCGTTGTACCTACTATTTTGGGCCCTTTGCCAGTGCTTTGGAGGCCCAGGAGTCCAGTCCGGGTTATATCGAAGACCTCAAGGAAGAAGGGGCCCAGGGCATCCGTACCGCCATCAAACAGATGAAGCCGAATGACTTAACCATTGATGACTCCATGGGGGAGATCATTGATCCTGAGACAATCCCCGCTCTCAGTGGTCAGTTGTTTGTACGGGGATAGGTGCTTTCAACTCTGGCAGGATGGCGATCGCCAGCCATCCCGATGCGCTGTTAGCCAATCGCGGATCAGGGTTGTCACCGTTTCGGGCATTTCCCATGGCAAAAGATGGGCAGTATCAGGGAAGCAAGACCAATCACAGTGGGGCAGTGCTGCCGCTGTTTCCTGACTGGCAGCGGCGGTAATGTGAACATCTTCAGCCCCCGCCAACATCAGGGCGGGCATCGTCAACCGGGGTAAATCCTCTAAGCGGTTATAGCCTTGTTTAAGGGCGGCGTTGAGGGCGCGGTGGGCGTGGCGACTGGTCTGGATATAGGCAGCCGTCCCGGCCTGGGCTAAATAGCCGTAGGGGGTCGGGGTCTGTTGGTGGATGAGGTGACGCAGGAGCGATCGCCTTCCAAATGTATCAATATTCCATTGCCAGCCCGGTTTAAGGCTGTTCAACAGGGCCGCGATCCCCGTGGCCGCCAATTCCCAACCAGAAACCGGGGGGTGTTTGCCCCTGGGCCGGGCAGCAGTACCAATCAGGATCAAGCCTGGATAACGATGGGGCGCTCTTAAAGCCAATTCCATCGCCAAAATCCCCCCCAATGACCAGCCCAACAGCAAACAGCGATCAATCCCCTCCTGAGCGAGTAACGCTTCCAAATCCGTCACATGGGCCGCCATCGAAAAGGGTTCTCGCACTTGGCTATGGCCGTAACCCCGTAAATCTGGGGCAAGGGTGCGGTAATGGGGGGCAAGGGCTTCGGTAAATACGCCCATGGCCCGCCCAGAGCCGGGATGGCCATGGAGGCAGAGGAGAGGAAAGCCTTCGCCTCGACGTTCGACATGGAGGGGGATCGGTTGGAGCATGGGGGGACAATTGGGGAAATGGCCAGGGGGGCGATCGCCCGCCCCCGATTCTCACTTAGATTAAAGCTTGATCGTCAATCCATCGCGGCGATCGCCCTTTCTGTCCCGCTGGATCCACAGGGGACTCAAGAAAATGATAGGATGGACGCTCGCCTTTGCCTATTCGTAAAGCTTTTACAAAACACCCTGATGAAGACGCAAAATTTCGCCCTGTTTACCGCCACACTGCTTTTAGTCTTAGGCTCCAATTATCTCACCCCCGATGCCAGCGAAGGGAAAGTGGCCAGCCACCTCACCCCCAGCACCCTCGTCCCGGAAACCCCCGTCGCCGCCAGCCTATTCGCCATGGTCTACGCCGCTGGCATTAGTGATCTAGGAACCCAACGCCCTGAACTGATCACCCTGCAAGATTAGCAGCGAACTTTGCCCAATTTTGGCTGATATGAAATCCGCTTAGTTAATGTAGGGGCGTTGGCGTAAGCCTGCCGGAGGCACAAAAATTTTTCGCCCCTACGCTGATGAATTCTATACAACCAGTCCTACCCTCTAAAGCCCCTCGCCCACCTTGGGAGAGGGGTTTCGGTTGACATCCTCCCCGGCCTAAAGGCACGGGGATTCCCAGTCTGCCCACACTAAGTGGACTCCTGATGGGTAGACAGACAAGCAACCGCCCCAGATTGAGGTCTAACACTACTTAACGCCTGTCCATTCAGGTCGGCAAGCCCTGCCGCCATAATATTCACACTGGCATTCACGTCCCGGTCTTGTTCTGCACCACAGTTGAGGCACAGTACCGACCGCACAGAGAGATCCAATTTCCCCCACCGATAACCACAGCAGGAGCAAACCTGAGAAGTGGGTTCCCATCGGTTGATCACTCTCACCTCTCGGTTTTGAATCAGGGTTGCCTTGGCTTCACACATCGTTCTGATGTCTCGCCAGCCAGCCCCACTAATTGCCCTGGCTAGACAGCGATTCTTCACCATGCCGGCAACGTTGAGATCCTCCAGCACCACGACGCTGTTTTCTCGCACCAAACGGCTCGCCAGCTTTTGGTTAGTATCCTTACGGATATCCCGTTGTCTTGCCTCTGTGCGGGCGATCGCCATCCGCAACGACTCACGCCGCCTTGACCCTTTCATCGCCCTGGCTAGTTTGCGTTTACCTTTGCGGAGCTTCTGATCTAAGGCGCGGGTGTCCCTCGCCTTGACCTTTTCGCCCGTGCTTAATGTGGCGAGGGTTTCAATGCCCAGATCTACGCCGACCCCTTGGTTTTTGAGTTCGACGATGACAGGCTCCACCTCTACCACAAAGCTCAGGAAATATCGACCTGCACAGTCCTTGAGCACCGTCACTGAACTGGGTTCAGAGGGTAACGGTCTTGACCATTTCGTTTTCAGCTTGCCAATTTTGGCGAGATAGACCTTCTCCTCCTTGATCGAAAATCCCCGCTGGGTAAACCGTGCTGATTGACGGTTGAGCTTCTTTTTGAATCGAGGAAAGCCAACTCTCGACCCCTTTCGCTTACTGCTACGGGACTCGAAAAAGTTTTTGAGGGCTGTCCCCAAATTCATCACCGATTGCTGCAAGGCTACAACCGATACACCTGACAACCAATTTCGGGCAGGGTCTTTCTTGGCTTGGGTAATGACCAAGCGTTGCAACTGGGCATTACTGGGCCATTTCTCACCCTGAGGAATCGCCTTAATCAGAGCCAGGGCATCGTTCCACACCACACGACAACATCCGAACAGCTTGGCTAGTTCGGTTTGCTGACCTGGGGTGGGATAGATTCTGTACTGATATCGGCTTTTCATGGTGCTAGGATACCAAAGATAGAGAGGATTGGAGCGATAAACTCCAGCAGAAAAGCCGCCCTAGAAGGCTTGCCCTGAGCTTGCCGAAGGGGCGGGGCTTCAGACCCATTAGTTTCGGGTGAGGGTTCAAGCAAACTGACTCAACAACGGCGCAGCCCCCAATAACGTCCGCGTGTAGGGGTGTTGGGGATTCGTAAACAGTTCCTCCGTTGGCCCCATTTCGACAATTTTGCCCCCCTGCATCACCGCAATGCGATCGCACAAAAACCGCGCCACCCAAAGATCATGGGTGATAAACAAATAGGTGAGGTTAAACTCCCCCTGGAGATCCCGCATCAGATCTAAAACCTGCGACTGTACCGTGGCATCGAGCATACTCACCGGCTCATCACAGATCAGGAGTTGGGGTTGGGTAATTAAGGCACGGGCGATCGCCACCCGTTGCTGTTGCCCCCCCGAAAGCTCACGGGGAAAACGATCCATATAATCCGCCACGGGGGTAAGGCCCACCCGTGCCAAGATCGCAGCCACCTGCGCCTGCACCGCATCCCCTTGGGCTAAACCGTGGATCAACAACGGATCAGCAATACTTTGGCCCACCGTCATTAAAGGATTGAGACAAGCCAAGGGATCTTGGAAAATCATCTGCATTTGCCGCCGGAGGGGCCGCAGTTCCCTCGGCGCTAACTGGGTAATATCCTGGCCGTTTAACTCCACCATTCCCGCCGTGGGGCGCACCAACTGCAAAATCGTCCGGGATAACGTACTTTTCCCGCAGCCCGATTCCCCCACCAAACCCAACACCTCGCCCTGATAAAGCTCAAAACTGACATCATCCACCGCCTTAATCACTGGTGCAGTTTTCCCTGAAAACCACTGCTGTAACAGACTCGATTCAAGGCTGTAATGTTGTTTTAAATGGCTGACCCGCAGGAGCGGAACCGGGGCAGTTTCCGGTTCCGGTTCGGGGGTTTGCAGGGCTTGGATATGGAGAGCCGCCTCTAGGAGCGATTGGGTATAGGCGTGCTGGGGTTGGGTGAGAATATCCCGTGCTGGCCCCGTTTCCACCATTTCCCCCTGATACATCACCGCAACGCGATCGCAATATTCCGCCACCAAGGCCAAATCATGGGAAATCAACATTAACCCTAAATTGCGCTCTTGGCATAACCGGGTTAATTCTCGCAAAATTTCCGCCGAAACCGTCACATCCAGGCTCGTCGTCGGTTCATCGGCAATGATTAACTTGGGTTCAAGGAGGAGGGCGAGGGCGATCGCCACCCGTTGGCGCATCCCGCCGCTGAACTCATGGGGATATTGCCCCCAGCGGGCCGCCGGAATCCGCACCGCCTCTAAAACCTCTAAAGATTTGGCCTTGGCCTGTTTGTTGCTCAACTGGGGACGATGGGCTTGGAGCGTTTCCAGGCAATGATCCCCAATGGTCATCAAGGGATCGAGGCGTGTCATCGGATCTTGAAAAACGAGGGCGATCGCCTCCCCGCGAAACCGCTGCAACTGGGAGCGATCCAACTCAAAAATAGAACGCCCTTCTAAAAAAATATCCCCCTCAATCTGGGCCGTTGGCGGCAACAGCCGCAACATTGCCCGGCCGAGCGTACTTTTCCCACAACCCGACTCCCCCACAAACCCCAACCGTTCTCCCGCATCAATGCGAAAAGAAACACCATCCACAGCCCAAACCTTTTCCCCATAGGGAGTCGGATAGGCAATTCTAAGCTGTTCCACCCGGAGCAAATCCACCATGAAATCACCGCCAAATTCTTTGCTTTATCTTAAAGGTTGCCGGGGGAATGGCAAGAAACCTAACGCAGTTTTTGTTTAATAAACTGTACCAACTGACCCATTTGTTTTTTGAGTAGGGTAATTTCTTTCTCCATCTGTGCCACTTTTTGATTGAGGGCTTGCAGTTCCGCCGGACTACTGCCGCCACCGCCAGCAGCGGGGGCCGGAGCCGGGGCAGGGGGTGCTGCAACGGGGGCAACTTTGAGGGTTTTCTTCTTGAGGGCAGACTTCTGCATCGCCTCTTTAATCGCCGTCACCAATTGATTTTTTTCAAAGGGTTTTTCAACAAAGGCAAAAAATTCAAAGGGTTCCGGCAATTTTTCCGTGACTTCCTCTTTCCGGCCAGACATCAACATCAGAGGGATAACCGCCAGCTTAGGATCCTGCTGAATTTCTTGATAGACTTCCCAACCATTTTTCTTGGGAAGCAGAAAGTCCAGCATGATCAGGGTGGGATTTTCTGCGCGAATCAAGTTGAGGCCTTCGATCCCGTCTTTGGCTTCGATGACTTCCACGTTACCAACGGGGAGCATATCTTTCACCATGCGTCGGATCACCCGACTGTCATCAATTACAAGAATCTTCTGACTAGCCACAACTAACTCCTCTTGGGGGGAATATTAAGCATTGATCCTACATTAGTCTAGCTCTTGCGGAAAGGGCAATTTTTTGCTGTTGGCGAAAAATAGAACCCACCCCGCCCTCACCCCCTCAATCCCCCTCTCCCAAAAATGGGGAGAGGGGGAAGCCGGAAATACCTGTCCGGCTCCCCTTCTCCCGACCTGGGAGAAGGGGTTGGGGGATGAGGCAACAGAGACGGGGGTGGGTAAACGCTAAAATGCAAGGATTGAGTTTTGAAGGAATTCCACTGTGGTGCAGGCTCGTTCTGAATTGGCGGCGTTGCCGCCGTGGTTGCGGCGACCGATTGGTAAAGCCAGCGAGCTTTCCACTGTCCAGCGCATTATCCGGCAGCGCAATATTCATACGATTTGTGAGGAGGGGCGATGCCCCAACCGGGGGGAATGTTACGGCCAGGGGACGGCAACTTTTTTGTTGATGGGGCCGACCTGTACCCGCAGTTGTGGCTTTTGCCAGGTGGATAAGGGCCATGCCCCGATGCCCTTAGATCCCACAGAACCCCAGAAAGTGGCGGAAGCGGTGCAATTACTCAACCTCCGCTATGTGGTACTCACTGCGGTGGCGCGGGATGATCTCCCCGATGGGGGGGCAGGGGTGTTTGTGGCGACGATGAAGGCAATTCGGGCGGTGAATCCTCACACAGAAATTGAAGTGTTAACGCCGGATTTTTGGAGCGGTTTAGGGTATGAAGCGGCCCAGGGCGATCGCATTGCCCAAGTGGTGGCGGCCCAACCCGCCTGCTATAACCACAATTTAGAAACGGTGGCGCGGCTTCAGGGGCCGGTGCGGCGGGGGGCGAAGTACGATCGCTCCCTAGCTGTCTTAGCCACGGTAAAGCAAATCAATCCCGCCATTCCCACGAAATCGGGGTTAATGTTGGGATTGGGGGAAACAGAGCCGGAAATTGAGCAAACTTTGCAGGATTTACGGGCGGTGGGGTGCGATCGCCTCACCTTGGGGCAATATCTGCGCCCCTCCCTGGCCCATTTACCCGTGGTTAAATATTGGACACCGGCAGAATTTGACCATTGGGGGGAACGGGCGCGATCGCTCGGTTTCACTCATGTCCGCTCCGGCCCCTTAGTGCGGAGTTCCTACCATGCCGGGGAACCCTAAACCCGCTTTGCCCATCAAATCAGCCTTGTGCCATTGCTAGGAGGAACAGTTATGGATCGATGGATGCCCATGGGTTTAATCATGACGGGGGCTGTTGCCCTCGCCACCCTCAGCCCCACGGCCCAAGCCCAAGATGCCGAGGATTATCAATATTGGGCGGATCGCTGTCGGGAAGAAATCGGCACTGTTGGCCTCGAAGCCTGTGAAAAGGCGATCGCCCTCGATGACCGCGATCCTGCCCTTTGGCTCAATCAGGGAGTGAAGTACGACCGGGATCTCCGGGAACCCAATCGCGCCCTCGTTGCCTATCGAGAAGCAATCCAACGGGATCCCGATCAAAACTATGCCCTCGCTTGGTATAACCAATGCGCCGTTTTGCTCAAGCTGGCCAACGATCCCCGCCATAATGACGCTGAGATTCTGTTGCCCATTTTCACAGAGCTTGAACTGATCACCCCCGAAACCAGCGATACAGAGCGAGAACTATTTGCCAGCGATCGCACCCTCCTGTATCAAAGTGTGGTGAAAAGTTGCGATCGCGCCCTCAACGGCGATGACAATTGGGGAACCGCCAGCCCCGCCCGGGCCTGGAACAATATCGGCTATGCCCAGGATGAACTAGGGCAATACCAAGACGCTCTAGCTGCCTACGAAAACGCGCTCCTGCAAGACCCCAACCACATCAACGCCCTCAACAACAAAGGCATCACCCTCGAAAACCTCAACCGCTACCCCGAAGCCCTCGCCGCCTACGATGCTGCCCTCGCCCTCGACCCCAACTACGAACGAGCCAGCCGCAACCGCGCCCGCCTCCTCCAACTCCAACCCGACCTAGAAACCGATCCCCCCGAACCCGACAACGCAGACGAATAAAAGGCAGAAGGCAGAAGGCAGAATTATTCATCCTTCCCCCTTCATCCTTCATCCTTCCCCCTTCATCCTTCATCCTTCATCCTTCATCCTTCATGCATCTCATCCTCTACAGCAAACCCGGTTGCCACCTCTGCATCGGCCTTGAAGAAAAACTCGCCCAAGTCACCGATCCCCCCTTCACCCTCGAAGTCCGGGACATCACCACCGATGATGGTTGGTTTGCTGAGTATGAATACACGATTCCCGTGTTAACGATGCTGGAAAATGGCAGAGAAATCGCCCTTCCCCGTTTTTCGCCCCGTGCTTCTGTGGCCCAAGTGGCGCAAATGCTGAAAAAATTGAGTACAACGTAGGGAAATTCTTGCCACATTCCCCTAAAGTCCCCTGAGGAGTTGTTCATGCAGTTAAAAGCGTTATTGAGTCTTGTTCCCGGTTTAAGCCCCTTGCCGGATCATCCCGCCTTAGATCAGGAGGTCAAAGGCCTATCGACAAACTCCCATGCCTGCCAACCGGGGGATTTATTTATTGGGATGCCTGGTACGCGGGTCGATGGGGGGGAATTCTGGCCGGGGGCCGTGAGTGGGGGGGCGATCGCCGCCCTCGTTAGCCCCGCTGCCGCTGAAAAAATCCCCGCTACTGGGGGGGAATTGGTGATTCCCGTCGCCGATCTGGTGAATACCTGCGCCACTGTCGCCCAAGCCTTCTATGATTACCCCGCCCAAGCCCTCAAGATGGTGGGCGTGACGGGAACCAACGGCAAAACCACCACCACCCACCTGATCGAATACTTCCTCAGTCAAACCCCCACCGCCCTGCTAGGAACCCTTTACGTCCGCTGGCCCGGCTATGCCGAAACCGCCACCCACACCACCCCCTTTGCCGTGGATTTGCAGGCTCAATTAGCCGCTGCCCGCCAAGCGGGGAGTCAAAACGCCGTGATGGAAGTCAGTTCCCATGCGTTGGATCAGGGGCGGGTTAAGGGTTGCCCCTTTGAGGTAGCGGTGTTTACGAACCTCACCCAGGATCATTTGGACTATCACGAAACCATGGAGCGGTATTTCCAAGCGAAAGCTCTCCTGTTTAACGAGGAATACTGTACAGGTCGGGCGGTCATTAATCTGGATGATCCCTACGGTCAGCGGTTATTGGCGCAATGGGAGTCGAAGGCTTGGAGCTATAGCATTAGTAACCCGCAAGCGGATCTCTGGTTGAGTGATTTGGACTATGGGGCCACGGGGGTAACGGGGGTAATCCATACCCCGAAAGGAGAGGCGGCGTTTCAATCCCCCTTAGTGGGCCAGTTTAATTTGGCGAATTTTCTGGCGGCTGCGGGGGCTGCTTTGCATTTAGGCGTAGATTTGAGCTTTATGGTGGCGCAGTTGCCCCAGTTTGCCGGTGTGCCGGGGCGGATGGAGCGGGTACAGGTGCGGCCGGATCAGGATATCAGCGTCATTGTCGATTACGCCCACACCCCCGATAGTTTGGAGAATTTGATCAAGGCGGCACGGCCCTTTATTCCGGGGCGGGCCATTTGCGTGTTTGGTTGTGGGGGCGATCGCGATCGCACCAAACGGCCGATCATGGGCAAAATTGCCGCCGAACTAGCCGATATCGCCGTTGTCACCTCCGATAACCCCCGCACCGAAAACCCGGAGCAGATCCTTCAGGATGTCCTAGCGGGCATTGATCCCACACTGAAGCCCATCGTGGAGGGCGATCGCGCCGCCGCCATCCGGGAAGCGATCCTCACCGCCCAACCGGGGGATGGGGTGCTGATTGCCGGGAAGGGCCATGAGGATTACCAAATCCTGGGGACGGAAAAAATCCATTTCGACGACCGCGAGCAGGCCCGCGAGGCCCTAGCCACTCGCTATCGCTAACAGCGATGGGAGCCAATCAACCCTAGAATTTTGGCCAGAGGGGAGGAAAGCGGCCAGCCGTCGCAAGTTTTGGAAATTTCCAGAATTGGCTCTGCTAGCATTGGTTACACTTGAACGTATTGCATCGCCATGCCATCAGTTATTCTACGGATGTCTTGATTGCCCCCTTTCCCCCTGGCCCCTACTTCTAGCCTAGCCATGATCATTTGCCCTGAATGCCAATTTGAAAACCCGGAAGCGAATAAATTCTGCCAACGGTGCGGGAGTTCGCTCACTGTTCAGGAATGCCCGGAATGTGGGGCTGAGGTGAGTTGGACGGCGAAAGACTGTGACCAATGCGGCGCTCAGGTGGCGAAACCGTTGCTGGCGATCGCTCTTCCCTTAGCAGAGGCCAACCCCGCACCGGAACCCCTCAATCCCCTCAATCCCCTCGATCCCCAACAACGCTATCAACCCCTCGACCCTGAGGAAACCCCCACTAACCCTGCTCAAATCAAGGTTTGGGATAGTCAACCCCTCCAAAAAACCTATCTCGACCTCCTCGTTGAGCAGCAGGAGCAAAACGATACCGCCCCCGCAGAAGAGGCGGAGGTGGATCAAGACCCCAACGTGGAATTTTGGCGACATTTAGGCGTGATGGATGTAGCCATTCCCTATCTCGTCCTCCAAGAATCCCTCAGTCCCGCGATCCCGGTTCTCCAAGACACTTGGCACGGGGAAAATGGCACTGTGATTGTGATTGACGATCGCTCCGATTGGGATCAGCTTTCCCAAGCTTGGGGCAGTGAAGCGATCCCGTTTTCCCAACTCCTCTACTGGCTCGATGAAACCCTCCGGCTTTGGACAGAGTTGGCCAAGTTCCGCTGTTGCCAGAGCTTGCTCACCGATAGCAACCTCCGCCTTGATGAAGATCAACTGCTCTGCTTTGCCCAACTGATCCCCGACCCCTTCGATCAACCCGCCCCGGCTCTCACGGCTTTGGGGCAATTGTGGAAACGGTTATTTGGGGCATCGGGGCGCACCCTCTACGGGCCGATGATGACGCTCTTGGATCGGTTTGAAGGGGGGGAATTGCTGACGGTGGAGGCGGCCCGGACGGAATTGCAGGCGATCGCCCGTCAACAGGAAATCGAAGAAGCCGTCCCCGCCGACCGGGAAGATCTCGAAGAATTGGAACTCCAAGAAGACCCCGATAAAATCACCTATCGGGGCATGGGGGATGATATGCCTACCGTCGTTCTGCCCATGCAACTGCTCAGTTTAGCCGATGCCGGTTTTACCGACATTGGCCAACAGCGGGATCACAACGAGGATCACTTTGGCATTGAAACCTCGATGGTGCGTCGCGAAAACGCCATGAGCAAGCAGATCCAAGCCCATGGCCTCTATATCGTCTGTGATGGTATGGGGGGCCATGCCGCCGGAGAAGTGGCCAGTGCGATGGCGGTGGAAACCCTTCAGCAATATTTCGCCACCCATTGGAGCGATCGCACCCAACTCCCTGATGAATCGGTGATCCGTGAAGGCATTTTAATGACCAATGAAAAGCTCTACGCCGTCAACATGAAAAATGCCCGCTCCGGCAGTGGACGGATGGGGACTACCCTAGTGATGGTGTTGGTGCAGGATATCAACGTGGCGATCGCCCATGTGGGAGATAGTCGCGTCTATCGCATCACCCGCAAACAGGGCATCGAACAACTCACCATCGACCACGAAGTCGGCCAACGGGAAATCCTGCGCGGCGTTGACCCCCAAGATGCCTACGCCCGTCCCGATGCCTACCAACTCACCCAAGCCCTGGGGCCAAGGGATAACGACTACGTTCACCCCGACGTTCAATTTTTAGAACTCAACGAGGATACACTTTTACTCCTCTGTTCCGATGGATTATCCGATAACGACCTGCTGGAGAAACATTATGGAGAATACCTAGTCCCCCTGATTGCCTCCAAGGCCAATCTCGACAGCGGTTTAATTAAACTCATCGACTTTACCAACGAATACAATGGCCACGACAACATCACCGGCATTTTAATTCGGATTAAAATGCGTCCCAATGCCGATCAGTTCTAACCTGGCCAATCCTCTGGCGGAGTTCGATCCGCTCCCTGATCAGAAAACGCTAGGGGATGTTATCGGTATCTCACCCATTGCCCTCACCCTAACGGCTCTCCCAAGCTCCTCCCATGCTCACGCTCACCCTTTTGGACGGTCGCACCCCCCTGCGGGAATGGCAATTTGAAGACAGCGACATCATCCGTATTGGTCGCGCTAGTGATAATGAGATTGTCTTGGATTACTGCCCAGAGGTCTCCCGCTACCATGCGGAACTGCGCTGTGAAGACCAGCAATGGCGGATTATTAGCTACGGGGCTAATGGCACATTTCTCAATGGCCGGCAAATTCGTCAAAGCCTGATTCCGGGGGATGCCCTCCTACAATTGGCCCACGGTGGCCCCCGGATCCAATTTCACTATCAACCCCCGCCCCCGCCCACCCGTTGCGCCCATGCCAATAATCCGGCTTCGGCGCTGTTTTGTATTCATTGCGGCGAAATGCTCTATCAACCGCAACAGTTGATCCGGCAATACCAGGTGTTGAAAACCTTGGGGCAAGGGGGGATGGGAACCACCTATCTAGCGCGGGATGCCAGTCAGGGGCAGTTGATTGTCCTCAAGGCGATGAATGCGGATATGGCTAGAATCCCCAAGGCCCATGAATTATTTGCCCGGGAATCGCGGATTTTAGCCAGCCTCAACCATCCCGGCATTCCCCGCTATTACGATTCCTTTACGGAACATGGCAAGACCTATCTCGCCATGGAGTTGATCCATGGGGTGAATTTAGAGCAATGGGTACGGCAGAATGGGGTTGTGCCTTTGGCGGAGGCGTTGCATTGGATGGTGCAGTTGTGTGGGATTTTGGGCTATTTGCATGGGTTGAATCCGCCCTTGGTGCATCGGGATGTGAAACCGGCGAATTTGATGATCCGGACGGGCGATCGCCAGCTTGTCCTGTTGGATTTTGGCGCAGTGAAGGAAATCGGTACACCCCACGGCACGCGCATCGGGGCCGAGGGCTACACCGCCCCAGAGCAGGATCGGGGGCAACCCTGTCCCCAATCGGATCTCTATGCCCTTGGCCCCACCTTAATTTTCCTGCTCACCGGCAACCCCCCCATGCAGTATTACCGCCTCGATACCCATACACCCCGTTTTGCCGTGGTCAGTGTGCCGGGGTTGAGTGATCAACTACGGCAGGTGATTGAAACCTTAACGGCTCCGCTGTTGGGGGAACGGTATCAGGATGCGGCAACGGTGGCGGCGGCGTTCCAAGCTTGTTTAGCTTCCCTTTTGACTCAATCCCTTTAAGACCTTGGGCAAAATTGATGGGCGAGGGACACAAAAATTAAACCTTTCGCCCCTCCATCACGACCACTCAGCACAGCAATTCCTTTGTTAATCTGAAACAATGGTGATCTGTTGAGCAATGGCAAGACATGAGTGAAGAATTAGTCCAGTGGTTAGCGGAAATTCGCACGTTGAAGCAGTCCCTTGCGGAAGCGGAGCGCGATCGCGATGCGGCCCAGGCCAGTGCGACCCATTGGCGCAAGCTGTATAACACCGAAGCTCGCCAACGTCGGGAAGAGCTTAAATTAGCCCAAACGGAAATCACGAAACTACAAGGGGAATTGGAGGCGATCAAAACGCCTCCCCCCACCCATCCCGCCCAAGCAGCCACCTTTGCCGCTGAATTGGCGGCGTTGCGGGATGAGGCACAGTTGCGGCAAAAACTGATTGCGGTGTTACAGGAGCGCGATCGCGCCCTCGATGCCCTGCGCCAAGAGCAGGAAAACCACCGCTACACCCGCCAAAACCTCACCAGCGTCATCGGCGACACAATGGAGCAGTTAACCCTATTGCGGGGGGGAACATTGCCCAAGGCTGATCTTGAGGAAAGCGATGATCCCGCCGCCATTGCCTTGGTGGATGTGATGCCGCCGGAGGTGCGGGCGCTGTTGGAGCAGTCCACCCCTCAAGAACCCCAGGATCGGCCCCGGCCAAAACCGGAATAATGGCGGCCCTGTGGTTAATTGGGGGAACGTCAGAAAGTCGCGATCTGGTGAATTTTCTCCTCCCCTACGGCATCTCTTTGGTGATCACCGTCACCACCCCCACCGCCGCCCGACTTTATCCCCAACATTCCCAAATTCAGGTCAGGGTTGGCCCCCTGGATGCGGCCAACTTGCTCCCCTTCGTGAGGGATGACAACATTTGCGGCATTATCGATGCCTCCCACCCCTACGCCACGGTCATTTCCCAAGGGGCGATCGCCCTTTCCCAAGCCCATAACCTCCCCTATCTCCGCTATGAACGGCAGGATTTGGAAACAAGGGGGGCGATCGCCGTCCCGGATTGGGCCACATTGCTAACGGGGGAGATGTTGAGCGATCGCCGCGTCCTGTTCATCGTTGGTTATCGCCCCTTGGCTCAGTTGGCCCCTTGGCAGGAGCGGGGGACATTCTTTGCGCGGATTTTGCCCAGTGCGATCGCCCTTAATGCCGCCCTCGCCGCCGGATTTACCCCCGATCGCCTCATCGCCCTCCGTCCCCCCATTACTCCCCCGTTGGAACTCGCCCTTTGGCAACAGTGGAGCATTGATACAGTGGTGTGCAAAGCATCGGGAACCCCAGGGGGGCAAGAGGTCAAGGAGCAGGTGGCCCAAGCCTTGGGGGTGCGATTGCTGATCCTCCAACGCCCTGAGATCGCCTATCCCCAACAAACCCGCAACCCAGAGGATATACTCAAGTTTTGTACTGTTTGTTTAGTTGGGGCGAAAAGACAATAGCAGGGAGGGCGAAAAATTTTTCGCCCCTACGATGATCAACTCCCCACTTCCTGAAAATGGGTTATATTAACGGAAACTTTATCAAGATTAGGGGATTTGGTATGCCCAAGGGAAAAAAGAGTCAACCGGCGAAATCTGCTCAAGACTACAATCATCAGGGAGAGCATCCGCAGCGGCCGGATATTGGTACGGAGTCACAATTTAACAAGCGGAAGGGGCCGGTGAGTTATCCTTATGATCATTCCCTTGTGCCAGAGTTGGGTTGGGATGAGGGGGAGGGAAGGGCTGAGGCAGAGGGGTCTATAACGGCCTCTGTTTCCATGTCAATCAAGCCTTTTTCCCCGTACCAGTGCTTGGGATAGCATCAAAAGAGCACTCAAAGGAACCTACGACGATCAAGTCTGGGAACACCTCGCCGAAACCCTCAGCACCCCCTTTACCCCCGGCGATTATGGTGAAATTGCCGTCAAAGTTATCGACGACTGAGGCAACGAACTCTTAGTAGCCAAAAAATCAAAAGGAGATTTAAAAAATGTCTGATTCAGTTTTGATTTTACCAAGCTCTTATGCTCGTAATAACGATTTAGATAAACAAAAATTAATAGATGACACACCTTATTACAAAAGGACGAAAGAATTAGTTAGTTTGTTATTAGAAATTGGAGCAGTTGTCATAAATCCAAGTACCGGAATCATTGAATTCAATCCTTTTACTGCTGACAATCGCCATCCTAATATTTTTGTTAGCAGGTTGTTGGGTTATGTGGCAGAAGGAATAGTGGTACGCAATTGCAATGAAAGTCTTGATAAAAACAGGCACTGGGCTAATATTGCTAGAGTTTTAAAGCAAGAAAATAATAATTTTTCGGCATTAAAAACAATATTTTTTGAGCTTTTATCCATTACAAACAATCCTGATCATTACAAAGCAGTAGGAACTGGTTTTGCAAAAACAGCTAAACAATACGGACATCTATATAATCCACAAAGTGATCGTGATATCTGCTGGATTCATGGATTTCATGATGCTAGAGAGCTTTTAAGTGTTAAAGGAATTAAGTTAAATAAGCAAAAACATGCAGGATTGCAACTTAAAGTTAGTTTAAGTCAACAACCCAGTTATGTAGTAAATTACTTTTGTAAAAAACCTTTTTTTAGTATTTATCCTGTTGTTTATTTTGATTTAAGCAATAACTTTTATGTTGTAAGAGAAAAGATTTTAAATATACGAACCGGCATAAAAGAATCCGAAAAAGTGTCTAATGATTCAATTTTAAATCCAAATATTAGGTTCGATGGTTTTAGTGACTATGAAATCATTGATGCTATGCTAATTAGAGGTAAAGATGTCGATCCTTCTTTGCATGAAGAACTTGAATATTATAAACATACATTCAATAAACTTTCCTTGGGAAAACTGGATTTATTAAATCTTAGTGATGACAATATAATAATCCCACTAATTATGGAGTATTTAGCGGTAAAAAATTCTAGGTCAAACAATTCAGAACCTGCTAGCATTATCAATTTAACTACTTAAATTTTATGACCTACGAAGTTAACGAACCCATCCTCAATTCCCCTTTTCAAAAATCTGAACGCTATTGGTTTATCCATGATAGTTATGAACCGGAACTGCGCCAGTAGTAGGGTGGGCGTTGCCCACCACACCTATTAACTGATTGAAACTAATCCATTTTTAACTTTCACTATGTTTAAAAGTATCACCATCAAAAACTTCAGATGCTTTGAAGACCTCACCATCAACCAGATCAAGCGGATTAACCTCATTGGCGGCATGAACAATATTGGCAAAACTGCCCTATTGGAAGCCATTTATTTAATGACCAGCCTCAATTCTATAGAAATCCCCCTCAAACTCAACTTTGATCGAGGAGTCTTCAACCCTAAAACCTTTGATGTTGAAGAAATTTGTGAATGGTTATTTTTTGAAAAAAAAGCCCATAAAGCCATCAAAATTGAAGTCATCGACGACCAAGAGATCAAAAGCGAACTCAAGCTTAGTCTCGAAAAAGCCGCCAGCCCTCGACTGTTCCCCCTCACCTTATCTTCCAACCGCCGTAGAACCCTCAAAGATTTGCACTTGGAATTTAGAACCGCAGATCAAAAACCTCTCGAATTTACCCTATTTCTCATGCCCGATAAAGAAGAACCAGACATGGCTCGCATCGGAATAGACCCTCAACGGCAATCTCACGAAAATTTAGAAATTCCCGCCTTACCCCCCAGCGACTTTATTAGTAGTCGTTTGCGAATTTCACCTACTGAAGATGCTGAAAAATTTAGCTTTTTAGAAGCCCAAAATAAACAAGACGAAATTGTCAGTATTTTAAACGTCTTAGAACCTCGCTTAAAACGCCTCTCCGTTTTAGTCACGGGAGGAATGCCGATTATTAATGGCGATATCGGAGCTAACTATTTGATTCCCATTTCCTTAATGGGCGAAGGCATCAGTCGCCTTCTATCCATCGTTTTATCAATCATGAATACCCCCGGCGGCACAGTATTAATTGATGAGATTGAAAATGGAATTCACTATTCAGTCCTGCCCAAAATCTGGGCATCTATCGCCACTGCCAGCGAAAGATTTAACACCCAAATTTTTGCCACAACCCACAGCCAAGAATGTATTAATGCTGCCCATGAAGCTTTTCAATATTCAGAATCCTACAATTTTCGCTATTTTCGCCTCGAAAGAGAACAAAACTCTAACTTAATTAGAACTGCGGTTTATGAAAGAGATAATATTGAAACATCCATCGACCTCAGTTTGGAGATGAGATAATGAGTAAATCTATCAAACTTGAGCAGCCAAAATTGATTATTGGTGAAGGACAGGAAGAAAAAATTCTTTTTTCAACGCTGATCAAATACCTCAATATTGGAAATATCCAAGTGGAATCCTATGGAGGAAAAGGCAATCTCGGCAAATTTTTAAAGACCCTGCACTTAATTCCTGGTTATCAACAATTGCAATCCTTGGGAATCACACGAGATGCTGATGATTCTTTTGATTCGGCATTCACGAGTATTAAGAATTTTATTCAAGCCAATCTAAATCCAGATGATCTCAATGTTTTTACATTCATCATGCCTGATAACAGTTCTCCAGGAATGCTAGAAGACCTTTGTTTGGCATCAATTAAGCCCGAAGAAATTCAATGTGCTGAAACCTTCTTAGCTTGCATCTCTTCTTGCTGCAATAGAACACCGAAAAACTTGGCTAAAGCCAAAATTCATACTTGGCTCGCCAGTCAAATTAACCCAGGGCAACGCTTAGGAGAAGCGGCACAATCAGGATGTTTAGATTGGGAACATCCGGCTTTCCAACAGCTTCGAGCATTTGTCCAAAATCTTTAGTCCTCCTACTGATCACCATGACCTACGAAGGTAATGAACCTATCTGTGATGGTCGGAGGCCAAGGTTGGGGGCGAAAATTGTTTCGCCCCTACTTTAAAATGGGAATCGGGCAAGGGTTGAAGCCATTGCCCATTCCCTGTTCCCTTAACCCAATATTCCCATGGCTGACCCGATTACCCCCGCAGTGAGCGATCGCATCTGTGCTCACATGAACGATGATCATGCCGAGGCCATCGCCCTCTATGCCCAAGTGTATGGCGATCGCCCCGCCACCGAACAGGCGGAATTGCTAGCGATCGATCCCGAAGGGATGACGATTAACGCCACAAGTCAAGGCAACACCGAAACGATCCGCATTGCCTTTGATCACACCTTGAGCGATTCCGAAGATGCCCATCAGACTTTGATCGCCATGGTCAAGCAAGCCCGCCAAAAAAGCTAACGGGTAAATAACCGAAAATAGAGCGATCGCCCCCATTCTTTGGGCAACCACACCAGATAGGTTAAGGGGTTGATCGTCACGATAATATCCCGCACGTCCCGCACTGCGAGATTAACGATCTGCTGCGCTACCCAACCGGGGGCCATTACCCCCACCGGGTTTAACTCACTCTTAAAGGGGCCTAAAATCAACTTGCGAATCACACAGGGGGCATCGAGGCGGCGCAATGTCACCAAATCCCCTAAGGTGCGTTTGCTCAGTTCATACAAGGGACTAAAGGCGGGATTCACCTCCGCCTCGGAGGTGTTAACCCAAACTTCTTTAGTGGCGATCGCCTTATTCCCCTCCACCGTCGTTAAAAACAACTCCAACAGCCGCCAACTGGAAAAGGCATTGACTTGATAGGATTGCTCAATGGCTTGGGCATCCCGCTGACCATGGACATTGATGCCATGGTTAAGGATCAAAATATCGATTTTTTGCAAGGTTGCTGCTAGGGCCGCCTCTTCCCCCACCTGCCAAGTCACCAAGGGCAATGGCTCCGTTTCTCCCGGTAGGGTGATCGGCGTAGTTTGGGAACTGAAGGCCGTCACCTTTGCGCCCCGCGCCTTCAGTTGCGCCAATAATGCCCGGCCTAACGTCCCAGAAGCTCCTGTGACGGCGATGCGTTTACCCTTCAGGGAAAGTGCTGTCCCCATGATTTTATCCACTAGCGTTAACGTGCCACAATAGTAGGCATTTTGGTCATCAAAATGATGCCGCCAATGGTAGGTGCGATTCACAAACCAGGGGGCTGGGGCTGCATTAAAGGGGCCGGGGCGATGGGTGAGATCTGTTAATTCATCGGCTTGGGGCCAACCGGAACCACGGGCGATCGCCCCCACCAAAAACGTTAACGTGTAAACCGTCCCCAAACTCACCACCCAAGGCTGAGGAAACCTAAGGCTCAAGGGAATCGCCCAGGGTAGCACACTCATCACGAGCATTACCAACGCCTCCGGCACATCGTTATACCAATGGGCTTGGCGGTAAATTTCCGGGCTAATCACCGATAGATCGGGACGAAAAACCCGATGATGCCAACCATGGAGACGATAGAGCAGGGGCCATTGGTGCGCCGCCCAATGGTAAAGATCTCGTACCACTTCCACCCATAGGAGGGAACCCAAGCCTATGCTGAGAGTGATTAACCAATTTTGGATGATCATCATGTTTGTTTAAATCGCCATGAACAACATTGCAATGGGCAACACCCCCAAACCCGTTCGGGCAGTCGTTGGTAAAATTGCTTCAAAAGGCTGGGGGAACTTTCGTAGAATATCAGAGTGGAATCCTCGCTACAAAAATTAAGATTCTGCTAAATTTTGTAACATTTTTGGCTACAATAAAGCATCAAAAAAGCCCCCTGCTTCCCTTTAGATTCTTCCTTCCCTTGCTGTTTATCCCCTTGAACCATGTCCCAAAACCCCTGGAACACCCCTGATCCCGATGATGGCTTAGATCCCATCGAAGCGATTTTGTCCGATTGGTCTGATCCTGAAACCGAGGAAGAAGATTTTCGTAGTGATTTTTTCCAGGGTACAGGGGGACGGCGCACGAAAGCCGCCTTTGCGTTGATGATGGTGTGGGGAATTGTCCTTGCCCTCCATTTGGTCTCTTGGGGCATTTGGTTGGTGGTGGCCCTGACGGGGATGATTGGCGTGAATATTTTGCGCTTGGTGGTGGCCCGTCCTAACCCCGTCCCCGACTCGTTACGGGATCAAGATTTAGCGACGGCTCCCACCGTTGCCCTTTTGGTGGCGGCGAAAAATGAGGAGGCGGTGATTGAACGACTGGTGCGGCAACTCTGTGCTTTGGATTATGAGCGCGATCGCTACGAAGTTTGGGTCATCGATGACTACAGCACCGATCGCACTCCCGAAATTATCGATCGCCTCGCCCTCGAATGCCCCCAACTCCAAATCATCCATCGCCCCGCCAATGCTGGGGGCGGGAAATCGGGGGCGCTCAATCAGGCCGTGGCGCAAATAGACCGGGATATTATTGCTGTCTTTGATGCCGATGCGATCGTTGCCCCCGATTTATTACGGCGGGTGATCCCCCTCTTTGCCGATGAACAAATGGGAGCCGTCCAGGTGCGCAAAGCGATTTCTAACCCTGAGGAAAACTTTTGGGCGAAGGGTCAGGCGGTGGAAATGTACCTGGATAGCTACTACCAACAGCAGCGCATTGCCATCGGCGGCATTGGTGAATTGCGGGGCAATGGCCAGTTTGTGCGGCGAACGGCCTTAGCGCGGTGTGGCGGATGGAATGAGGAAACGATTACCGATGATCTCGATTTAACGATCCGCCTCCATCTCGATCGCTGGCAAATTGGCTTTTGCCTTGACCCCGCTATTGGTGAAGAAGGGGTGACTCGCGCCCAAGCCCTTTGGCATCAGCGCAGCCGGTGGGCAGAGGGGGGTTATCAACGCTATCTCGATTATTGGCGATTGATCATCCGTAACCGCATGGGGGTGCTGAAAACCTGGGATCTGATCTGTTTCTTCGTTCTGCAATATCTCTTGCCCACAGCAGCAATTCCTGATTTCCTGATGGTACTGTTACGCCATCATCTGCCGGTGATGATGCCTCTATCCGCCCTAGTGGTTTCCTTCGCCTCTTTGGGGATAGTGGTGGGGTCGTTGCGGGTGAAGCCGGTGACTTCGCTGAAGGAGGCGATCGCCTTCCTCGTCAGCTTCGGCCAGGGCTTTACCTATCTATTCCATTGGTTCATCGTCATGCCCGCCACCACCGCCCGCATGGCCATCCGTCCCAAACGCCTTAAATGGGTGAAAACCGTCCACGGCAGTACAAATATCTCTGTTCTCCCCTAAAAGTTCTTTAACGTTCCCTCCCCCCGTTTGTAGTGCGGACTTTAGTCCGCTCCCCCAAATCAGTGATCTTGAATCGGCGCAATCCCCGCCCGATCAAGAATTTCCGGGATCAAATCTTCCCGGCGTACCGCCATCATGTGAACACCATGGCAAAGATTTTGGGCTAGTTTCACCTGTTCAGCGGCGATCTTCACCCCTTCCTTGAGGGGGTTTGATGCAGCAGCGAGGCGATCAATGATCGTTTGGGGAATATTCGCCCCTGGGACATAGCGGTTGATGAAATTGGCATTTTTGGCAGACTTGAGCAGGAAAATTCCGGCGAGAATGGGGCGATCGCCCACCGATGCGATTTGGGTCATAAATTTTTCCAAGCGGTCAAAATCACAAATTAACTGGCTTTGGAAAAATTGCGCCCCTGCCTCCACCTTGCGCTCAAACCGCCGCTGTAAACTGCTCCAACTGGGCAATTGGGGATCCACCGCTGCCCCCACAAGCAAATCTAAAGCGCCATCAGTGAGGGGTTTGCCATTGGCATCAAACCCTTGATTGAGTTGTTGGATTAACTTTAACAGCCGCACCGATTCGAGATCAAAGACACTGCGGGCCTGGGGATGATCCCCCGCTTTAACGGGATCCCCCGTGAGGGCGAGGATATTGTGAAGGCCCAAGGCGTGGGCCCCCATGAGATCCGCTTGCAGGCCGATCAGGTTGCGATCGCGGCAGGCCATTTGACAAATCGGTTCAATCCCTGCCTGATGCAACAAGAGGGAAGCGGCTAAGGAGGACATCCGCACCACCGCCCGACTGCCATCGGTGACATTGACACTATGGACTCGCCCCTTTAACCCCGCAGCCATCGCTAACATATGGTGGGGATCCCCCCCCTTCGGAGGCATCACTTCGGCGGTCACTAAAAATTCTTGAGCAGCAATGGCACGGCGTAAACGGGACATTGAATTTTAGGGCGGTTTAAAAGTAAAGAATAGAGTTCTTGATTCTAACGTTATCCGGTTTTGGCCGGATTCGGAGATTATTTAGGGAGGGGCAATCCTACCGCCTCACATTTGCTGATGCTCTCTCACACACACCCATGAAAAGTCTCAACCTCACCCCCCAACTTTACGAATACCTCCAGCAGGTCTCGCTGCGGGAACCGGATATCCTCGCGCAACTGCGAGCCGAAACCGCCCAGCACCCCATGGCTCAGATGCAAATTGCGCCGGAACAGGGGCAATTTATGGCCTTTTTAGTGGAGCTAATTGGGGCGAAAAAAACCCTCGATATTGGCGTATTTACCGGCTATAGCGCCTTGGTGGTGGCCCTGGCCCTGCCCTCTGACGGAGTGGTGATTGCCTGTGATACCGATGGCGAAGTGACCCAGATCGCCAGCCGTTACTGGGAAGCGGCGGGGGTGGCGGCCAAAATTCACCTCCGCATTGCCCCCGCGTTGGAAACCCTCGATAGCCTCCTGATGATGGGCCAGCGGGAAACCTTTGATTTTGCCTTCATTGATGCCGATAAGCGCAATTATTTAGAGTATTACGAGCGATCGCTCCAACTGTTGCGGCCCGGTGGATTGTTGGTGATTGATAATGTGCTTTGGTCAGGGCGGGTGGCGGATCCCACGGATCAGGATGCCCGCACCGAGGCGATTCGCCACTTTAACGAGCAACTCCATGGGGACGAACGGATTACCCTCAGTGTGATCCCGGTGGCGGATGGCCTGACCCTCGCCCGCAAACGGGATAGTTAATCCGTAGGGGCGAAAATTTTTCGCCCCCACCCCCTAGCCCCTCTCCCAAAATTTGAGAGAGGGGAATCGGTCAAGAGGAAAGCAAGCAGAGCGGATCGCGATGGGCTACTCTAACTGTTGGACTGCTCACATTGAACAATTAAGGAGTGATTGACATGGAACGGACATTTATTATGATCAAGCCCGACGGCGTACAGCGGGGGCTAATTGGCGACGTGATTAAACGCTTTGAAACCAAAGGGTTTACCTTGGTGGGGATGAAGTTTATGGCGGTGTCCCGTGAGTTAGCGGAGCAGCATTACGATGTCCACAAAGAGCGGCCCTTTTTCCAAGGTTTGGTGGATTTCATCACCTCTAGCCCTGTGGTGGCGATGGTGTGGTCAGGGGAAGGCGTGGTGGCTTCGGCTCGAAAAATCATTGGAGCGACGAACCCCCTTACTGCCGAACCCGGTACATTGCGCGGCGATTTTTGTATTGAAGTGGGGCGTAATTTGATCCATGGTTCCGATGCGATCGAAACGGCCCAGCGGGAAATTGCTCTCTGGTTCTCCGAAGCGGAACTCGTCACTTGGGAAACCCACAGCAAGCCCTGGCTCTGTGAATAGTTATCGCCATTGCCTTCTCGAGGAAGAAAGAGGATAGAGAAGAGAGGAGAGAGGAGAGAGTACTGTTTAACGTTCTCCCTCAATCCTCACTCCTTCTTCTCTGGCTCAAGCTACCTCAGACCTCAGGAATCAGCAGATCGGCCTAGAATATATTGGGATAGTTGAATTATTTCTCGGTCATTTTCATGGCCCACTAAATATTAGTCCATGAATCCGTTGCAAAATCTCCTCACCTTGAGTCAATTACACAGTGCCTTCACGCTCTTTACGAGTTTGTTGGTGGAAGCTTTGCCCTTTTTGCTGTTGGGGATTTTGCTTTCCAGTGCGCTGCTCTTTTTTGTCGATGAGCAACAACTGATTTCCCGAATGCCCCAAAATCCAGTGCTGGGGTCGTTGTTTGGCAGCTTTGTGGGGTTTCTCTTTCCGGTGTGTGAATGCGGCAATGTGCCGGTGGCGCGGCGTTTGCTCACCCAAGGTGCGCCCACATCGGTAGCCATTGGCTTCCTGTTAGCTGCCCCCACCATTAACCCGATTGTGATTTGGGCAACCTGGGTGGCGTTTCGGGATCAGCCTCAGGTGGTGGTGTTGCGGATTGTGTTTTGTATGATCATCGCTACGGTGGTGGGGGTGATTTTTAGTTTCCAAAAAGATCCCCGGCCGATGATGCAGCCGGAACTGGCCAAACGGGTACTCTACCGCTTGCAAGCCCGCCAAGCTCCGGAGCAGCCCTCGCTACTCCAATCGGGAACCTATTTATTGGGTCAAAGTGGCTCCCCGCTGCGGTTGGAAACAGCAACGCCTGCGGATTTTACGCCCCCCAAGCCGATTAAACGGTTTTCGGCTCAAAATTTCCGGCTGTTTATGGACAATATGGTGCAGGAGGTGCGGGAGTTGGGGGGGATGTTGGTGTTGGGGAGTGCGATCGCCGCCAGTCTGCAAGTGTTAGCCCCCCGGGAATTGGTGGTCAGTTTAGGCCAGGGGCCGCTGACTTCGATTTTGGCGATGATGTTGTTGGCGGCGGTGGTGTCGATCTGTTCGACGGTGGATGCATTTTTTGTCCTCGCCTTCGCTTCGACATTTACCACGGGTTCACTCTTGGCCTTTATGGTGTTTGGCCCGATGGTCGATCTCAAGGCGATCGGCTTACTGCTTTCCATTTTCAAACCCCGCGTCATTGCCTATCTCTTCCTGATTGCTGGGCAACTCACCCTGCTGTTGACGCTATCCTATACTTACTTTTTCTAAACATTTGGGTGCTGCCATGCTCCGCCTCAAACGGCTCTATCCTCAACTCCTGCCCTGGCTTGATGTGGTGGCGCTCTTCCAATGGGGGGCGTTACTCCTCAAGTTTTATTTCAGTGGCCAATTGCAGTTATTGATTCACCCCAACTACAACCTTTTGGTTTTAGGCGCTGGGTTGGGGTTTTTGATCTTTAGTAGTTTACGGGCCAAACATTTAATCTATCGCCGTCGCTCTGGGGTCAATGATGGCCCTTTGCAGCACGTGACGTTATTTCCGCCGGGTTTGGGGTCGGGGCTGCTGCTGGTCTCTGCCTTGTTAGGTTTCCTGATTCCCCCCGCAGTCCTCGCCAGTGAGACGGCTCTACAACGGGGTTTGAATGAATCCCTCCCCTATACCCGCACCGAAGCCCAATCCTTTTACAATCCGATTCCACCGGAAGAGCGCTCGTTGTTGGATTGGGTGCGGACGCTCAATGCCTATCCTGAACCCGATGCCTATCGGGATCAAAAGGTGAATTTAAAGGGGTTTGTGGTGCATAGCCCGACGTTGCCGGAGAACTATTTGCTCATTTCTCGGTTTGTGATTTCCTGCTGTGCGGTGGATGCTTACCCCATTGGCCTGCCGGTGCGATTAACGACGAATCGGGAGGACTATCCCCAAGATAGTTGGCTTCAGGTGCAGGGGCGGATGGCGACGGAGGAATTGGACGATATGCCTACGGCAGGCTTACGCCACCGCCGTCAGTTGGTGATTGTCGCAGAAAGTATCGAGGAAATTCCTACCCCCCGTGATCCTTACGAGTTTTAAGCCGATGCTCAAACCTGACAAGTTTGCTCCCACCTTGTTTCCCATTGATCTGGCGGCGATCGCCTCCATCTTGGCCTTCTCTATCTTGATTCTGTTGCTGTTAATCAGTGGCAATATTTGTCGGGGCGATCGCTGTTGGATCGATACCCGGCCCAAGGTGGCGGAATTTAGTTGGCAGAATCAGGTGATTCGGGCGGCGGATAATGCCTTTGTGGTGGAGTTTAATCGCCCGATGGATCATCAGGGGGTGGAAGATCATCTCAAGCTGACGATTCCCGATAAACCCGAAATCACCGATCCCCTACCGGGGCGATTCAGTTGGGCGGGCCGGCGCTTGGCCTATACGTTGAATTTTCCCGCTCCCTATGGCGATCGCTACCACATCAGTCTTAGTAATGCCCAGGAAAAATTTCGCGGTAGCAATGAACTGGGGCAGGAAATGCAACCCTTTGAGGCGGTGTTTCGCACCCCTGATCGGATTTTGGCCTACATTGGCTTGGATCGCTCAGAGGCGGGGCGGCTCGTGCTTTACAATCTCACCCAGCAGCGGAAAACCCTGCTCACGCCCCCGAATTTGGTGGTGACGGAGTTTCAGCCCTACCCCGATGGCCAATCGATTCTCTTCTCTGCCCTCGATGGTAGCAATACCGGCAGCAGTATCTTAGAGCAGCAACTCTATCGCGTCACAACGGGGATATCCCTGGCGATGGATCCCCAGGAGCGGCCGACCACCGCAGCGGGGCAAGTCAGCCTCGTCTTAGACAATCAAACCCACCAACTGCTCAACTTCGACCTTTCTGCCGATGGCAGTATCATCGTTGCCCAGCGGATTAGTCGGGAAAACCCCACGGATGTGGGCCTGTGGTTATTGCGCCAGGGGCGGGATCCCGTTCCCTTGGAGAATCAACCGGGGGGAACGTTTCAAATTGCGCCGGATAATGCCTTGATTGCCATGGCCCAAGGGGAAGGCATTGCGCTGCTTTCCCTAGAGCCGGGGGCGGAACCCCTGGACTTTTTAGCTCAATTTGGCATGGTGTTGGATTTTTCCCCCGATGGGACGACAGCGGCGATGGTGGATTTTAACCGCGATGATCCTGATTTGCTTTATACGCGATCGCTCTATCTCGTCACGAACCAACGCACCCAGGAGAAAATTTTTGATACTCAGGGTTCCATTGTTAATTGTCAGTTTGACCCCAGGGGCGAGAATCTCTATTGTTTACTGACGACATTGTTAGAGGGTCAGGAATATCGCGAACAGCCCTATATTGCCCAGGTGAATCTTGACAAAAAGGAGATTCAACCCCTAACCACATTGCCGGATTATCAAGATATTCACCTCAGCGTTGCCCCGGATGGTTTAGCGCTGCTCTTTGATCAAATTGTCACCGATCCAGAGGGCAATAGTAGCTTACAAACCGATGCGGGGGAATCCATCAGTGATAGTCAAATCTGGTTGCTGATTCCCTCTGTTGATCCCGAAAAACCGCCGGTCTTGGAAACCCTACCCTTTATCGGCATTCAACCCCAATGGCTTCCCTAAAACTGATACAGCTTGTTCAGAAATCATCTGATTGGTTCTCAAAGTCCCTCTCCCGCTCTGGGAGAGGAATTTAGAGTAAGAGCAATGTGTTAAGCAACTGGTGAACAGGCTGTAGGGTGAGTTGACTAGATTGGCAGTGATAACCCATTTAATGAGTGATTGCATTTGCATTTGCATTTGCATTTGCATTTGCATTTTAATTCTTACACTCTTGTATCTCCTAACCTTTTTTAGGATAAAGCTGATGATCGGGATCTAACCAAACAATATAGAAAACTTCATTAATGAGAAACCCATGAATTCTACCATGCTCATTTGAAGAGAGAGAAAACTGATAAGGAGTATCAACTAATTGCTCCTCATCTTTCAATCCAAAGCCATTTTCACTAGTGTCTTCCCATTTAATTGGATGAAATCTAAGGGAGCTACTACGATTCACCAGTAGTTCTTGAGTAGAGAGAGCCGATAAGGCCTTGAGACGGTCAATGAGAGTTAACCAATAATTCACTAATTTGTGATTACAGGAGAACTTTTCATGACGGTCTTGATAGTATTTAAATGAAAAGCTGATGCCTTGTTGCTTCAGCTTCGTTGATTGAATTCCTGATGAGTTTTTCTTTAAGACTTCAGTCTTTTTGATTTTCTTCGACACGTTCTCCGTAAAACTCCTTCATCCACTCTTTCTTAATCACTTGGTTAGATGGTTCGTCTGGTGCTAAATCTTCTCTAGCTCGATTCCAAGGATCTTCAAGATGAGTCATCTGTTCTAGTTCATAGCCGTCACAATCAAAATATTCTTGGACAACTTCATCAAGAAATTGACGAATATTTTGAGGAAGCTGAGGCATCACATCTTCAGAGATAGGCTGCCATCCAAAAGATTTATATTGTCGATATAGAGAGGGAATCACTGGGCCATGTACCCATGCCTCGAAATCCTCTTCAAAGAGAGGACTGTCGTGGATTGCAATATGCCAAGCTTGAGCATAGTAAACAAGCTTCTGAAGCTTTAAGTTACTAATAAAGGAGCCAGTTTCATTTGCGACCCAAATAAAATACTGTGCTATGTCAATGCAAGACAACAATAGACTCACCTCCTTACTCACAACGCCCTACAAAAAACAATATATCGATACCATTAGTTTAGACGATTTTTCCTAGAGAAGCTATAGGTAGTTTCCCTCCCTCATCGTTGAGCGGTTCAAGCTCGTGCTACAGCATTTCTGTAGCACGAGCTTGACCTTCTTAGGCGAGATGCTCGGTGACGGCGCGACTGAGCACCTGCGTCCAATGCTCCACGGCATCGGCTTCGGCGGCTTCCACCATGACGCGGATTAACGGCTCTGTTCCCGAAGCTCGCACCAAAATGCGACCGCGATCGCCTAAATCCGCCTCCGCTTGGGCAATCACCCGCTGCACCGCCTCGCAATCGCGCCAATGTTGACGACGTTCCCGGCTTTCGACGCGAACATTTTGCAGTAATTGGGGATAGGTTTGGAAGCTGTGATCCCGCAATTGGGCCAGGGAAACCCCCGCTGTTTTGACTAAAGCGGTGAGGTGTAACGCCGTTTGTAAACCATCACCGGAAAAACTGTGGTGGTGGCAAAGGATATGGCCCGATTGCTCACCCCCAAGGGCGGCCCCCAATTCAAACATTGCTGCTTGGACGTGCTGATCCCCCACATCGGTACGGTGGAATTGGCCCCCTTGGGCCTGCCAAGCCCGCTCAAACCCTAAATTGGCCATCACCGTGCCGATCAGGAGATTGTCGGGGAGTTGATTTTGGGCCATGAGTTGCTGACCCCAAAGGTAGAGGATGTAATCCCCATCGATCACACGGCTTTGATTATCGATGGCCATCACCCGATCCGCATCACCATCGAAGGCAAAACCCAAATCTGCGCCGTATTCTTGAACGGCGGCTTGGAGGCGTTGTAAATGGGTGGAGCCACAGTTAACGTTAATGCGATCGCCATCGGCGGCATCATGGAGAGCAATCACCTCTGCCCCCAAGAGCCGGAACAGTTCCGGGGCTAACTGCACCGCCGCCCCCCAAGCCAGATCTAAGACAATTTTTAAGCCAGTGAAATCAGCGGTGGGGAGCGATCGCTGTAACGAATCCGCATAGTCGCGGATTAATGTCACGGTATGTTGATGTTTCCCCCAAGCCAAACCGCCTAAGGTGGGTTCTCCCTGGCCTCGTAACCCCGCCTCAATACGAGCCGCTGCTGGTTTGCCTAACTTTGTGCCATTGTGACTAAAAAACTTAATGCCATTATCCTCCGGGGGATTATGGCTGGCGGAAATCATCACCCCTCCTAGGGCATGGGTTTGGCGGGTGAGATAGGAAACACAAGGGGTGGGGCATAGGCCCACATTCCACACTTCTAGACCCGCAGAGGTGAGGCCCGAAGCCAAGGCCGTAGCGAGCATATCACTGGAATTGCGGGAATCTTGACCAATAATCACAGGGCCAAGGGGTACAGGCTGATCCTGTAAAATTTGGCCGGCCCAATAACCCACTTCTAACGCCAAAGACGCATTGAGCAATTCCCCCGCCTTACCGCGAATGCCATCAGTGCCGAACAAGGGAGTTGTTGGCAAAAGCCCCAACTGCGCTAGCCGGCCAATACCGGGATGACTGGGCGCAGCACAGGCTTGGGGTCGAATCGGTGATGATACCATAATTAAATTTTTCCTCACTCACACCAAAATGCTGATGTTGCTACATTCATCCATCAGCCTCTATTTCCAGAACTTTATCTTATTGCTGGGGGAGATGCACGGAAAAGGGGAGTAGGAAGTGGGAAGTGGGGAGGGTAGGGGCGAAAAATCTTTGTGCCTCCGGCAGGCTTACGCCAACGCCTCCAAGCGGATCAACGCCACAACCAGATTCCCGACGAGGATTTCCCGTTGCCCGTTGCCCGTCCCCTATCCCCCATCCCCTATCCCCTACCCCCCATCAACACCTGCATTTGCTCCAGGGTCAGACCCCGCTCAATATATTGAGGGTTATCGGTATTGTAGGGGCTGGCGATGCGATCGATGGTTTCAATGGTGGCGGTGTCGTCGAGGATGGGGATATCCGGGTCGAAGGCGGTGGGACGGGTGAGGGAACTGGAGAAGCCTCGGAAAATAAGCACAATTTCCCGCTCACCTTGAACCTGGGCCGTAACGACTAATACTTCTTCAGGATGAGCCTGGGTGTAGACTTCCAAAGGATTTAGAATGGACATACGGGGTTCAAAAGGGTAGATCATCATATTTTACTGTTGCGATCGCAACAATTTGCTACCTAAATTGTCCAGAGGGGCCCTCAGAATTTTTGTACAATGGTAGATAACGACATTATTTAAAGTTATGAGCGACTCCATCACCCCTTCGCCACGCCTGGCGGAAAAAATCGAAGTCTCGATCCAATTGGATTCTGACCTTGTTGATCAACTCCACCATCTCAGTAGCGACCCCAGTCGTATTATCGAAACCGCGATTAAACAATGGTTACGGGGTGAGCGAGAGCAAGATGATGAGCTATCGCGCACGTTTAGACGTAATCCCCCCGTTCCCCCCCGTGGTGAATGGAACGATTAAGTGATTAAAAACCGTCCAGCCTGCATGGACGGTTATTTTCATGGCAGACTACTATAGAAGAGACTGAAATAAACACTGCATGACCTGTAATCGCGTATCATGGACGCTGCTTCTGCACCTCAACCCCCAAATTGCTGGCAAAGTTTAGGTGCTGAACTGGCATTCACCCAAGATAGTTCTGGCCAATACTCCTCATTTTATTGGCAACGTCCTCCCAATAAGGCCAAGCAAGCTCCGGCGATCATCACCCACGCCTGTAGCGAGCATCATCTCTTTCAGCCGGTGGCCCAGGAAAGCTATCTGGAAACGATCCATCGGGTGATGGAGCGTCGCGTTCCGGAAAATTACCATTGTTTGTTTTCCTTCCAAGATGAAACTTTTCCGGTGGAGTTGGCCATTAGCCCGATTCTCAAGCATGAGGGGCGAGTGGTGGAGGTGTTGGTGTTGGGGCGGCTGTTGGAGCAGGCGGGACTGACGCGGACGAATCGCCTCATGGGAGCATTGCCCCACAATAATTATCAGGATTTAATTACCCAAATTGCCCGCAATATTCGCCGCAATCCCTATCAAAACCTGCTGACGAAGTTGGCTCGCAATATTCGCTTGACGCTGGATCTCGAAACCATTTGGCAGCAAACGGTGGATAGTTTGGGGGAGGAGGTGCGGGTGAGCCGTTGCCTGATTATTTCCTACGATTCCGATAGTCAGATGTTGCGGGTGGAGTCGGAATATTGCGATAGCCATTACCGTTCGATGTTGGGGGAGCGGTTCCCCATTGATCAAACCCCCTATTTACAGCAGGCGATCGCCACCGATGAACCCCTCGCCTTTGACTACATCCCCGATAGCCCCTTTGAGGAAAAATCCGTTCTTGTCGTTTCCACGTTTTACCAAAATAAGCGCAATGCGTTGATTTGTTTGCAACAGTGCGATCGCCGCCGCCATTGGAGTGATGCAGAAATTGAGCTAGCGCGGGAATTAGCGGCCCATGTGGGGACGGCGATCGCCCATGCCACCCTTTATAAAGATTTAGAAGAAGCGGGAATGCGGGCCGAAGAAGCCTCCCGCCTCAAAAGCGAATTCCTCGCCAGCACCTCCCACGAACTCCGCACCCCCCTCAACGGCATCATCGGGTTCATGAAACTGATCCTCGATGGTTTAGCCGACGACCCCGCCGAGCAGCGGGAATTCCTCGAAGAGGCCCACCGTTCCGCCCTCCATCTGTTGAACCTGATCAACGACATCCTCGATATTGCCAAAATCGAAGCCGGGCGGATGGAGTTGGAATTCACGGAAGTCTCCCTCGAAGATTTATTTGAGGACGTGGAAAAGAAAACTCGGCCCATGGCAGAGCAGAAAAAGCTCAGTTTTGAAATCCAACTCCCCCCCTCCCGCGAACCCATTGCCCTCTATGGCAACTATCAACGGCTCTTGCAAGTCCTCCTTAATCTTGTGGGCAACGCCGTCAAGTTCACCCATGAAGGGGGAATCACGATCAGCGCCGAAATCATCAAAAAAATGGTCACAATTAACGGCCAACGGTTTCCCGGCTTCGTGAAGGTGCGGGTAGCAGACACCGGGATTGGCGTTCCCCTCGATAAGCTGGATATGCTGTTTAAAAATTTCAGCCAAGTGGATATTGGCCGCACTCGCTCCTACGGCGGCACGGGGCTAGGATTAGCCATTTCTCAGCGGTTAGTGGAAACCATGGGAGGCACAATTCAGTTTTTCAGTTTGGGGGAAAACTTGGGGTCAACGGTGACGTTTACAGCCCCGATTCTGCAAATCCCCTTGATGTTGCGCAGCAAACAATCAGAAGGGGATTGAGGGCCACAAAAAACCGCCCCAATCAATATCGGTGGGCGGTTTGATCTAAGCAATCGGAGGGTATAGGGGTTAGTTTAGGCTGGTGATGAGCGTAAGTATTGTTACCGATTTTACCGATCGCCCTCAGAACCGGAATTTAACCGTCGATGGAGACGGTGAGCGGTGCGCAAAATTTGCCCGGCGAGGATCGCTGCGCCAAAACCGTTATCAATATTGACCACCCCCAGGCCCGCCGCACAGGAGTTGAGCATTCCCAACAGGGGCGTAATGCCCCCAAAGCTTGCGCCGTAGCCGATGCTGGTGGGGACGGCAATCACGGGGCAGGCGGCTAATCCCCCCACGACACTGGGCAAGGCTCCCTCCATCCCCGCGACGACGATCAATACATCTGCCGCCGCAATCAAATCCTGATGGCGCAATAACCGCTGAATTCCCGCTACCCCCACATCCCAAAGCCGCTCGACCCTAAACCCCATCAATTCAGCGGTGACGGCGGCTTCTTCCGCAACGGGGAGATCAGCAGTGCCAGCGGTGAGGAGCGTGATTTTACCCATCGGTTGGGGTTGGGGTGTGCCTAGGGCGCAAATCCGGGCGGGTTCGTAGTAGCGCAGTTGGGGGAGGTAAGGCTGGATTTCGTTGAAGATAGGGAGGGTGATGCGGGTGGCCATGGCCACGGCAGCTTTTTGGGCCAGAATGGGGAAAATTTCGATCAGTTGGGCGGGGGTTTTGTCTTGCCCCCAGATCACTTCAGGGAAGCCGGTACGCTGTTGGCGATCGCCATCGAGTTTGGCAAAACTCCCCACGGCGGTATAGGGGGCTTGGCGTTGGAACTGTTCCGCCGCAAGCTGGGGGCTGATTTCCCCCGCCGCAACCGCAGCAAGCAGGGCTTGGAGACTATCCGGTGACACGATGGCTGATCCTGAAACGACAGTTTCCGATCATACCCGATGGGGCTAGGGTTCTGGATGTTCGTAGGGATTGAGGCGCACATCGCTGCCGGTCTCATCGCTGTGGTAGATCCAGGATTGATCCCCATGGGCCACAATCACTCGCCAACCGGCGATCACAATTTTTGTACAGGGGGTGTTGGGGGTGGGGTAGATGCCCAGGCAGCCATCCCAGATCCGTTGTTCTGCTGTGATAATCGCCAACGCAGCCAGGGGCAGGCCAGAATCCGCTTGGGCGGTGGCCAAAATGCGGGCAGCGGTGGCCGCCGATAATCCCCCCAACTCCGCCACAGGCTCCGGGCGAATTTGGCGGGCCCGGGCATCGGTACGGTAGCCCCAATCCTGTTCCCCATCGGTGAGCACAACGCGCCAGCCTTCTGTTAACACCGCCATACAGAGTTCAAGGGGATTGGCAACCCCTAAGCAGCCATCGGGCCAAGTTTCAGCGGAGATCGAACGGACCCGGATCTGAGGGCGGGATAAGCCCTGCTCACGGATGCCATAGCGGAGCACCCGCTGCTCGATGGCGGCGAGGGGAATGGTTTGGGTTTGGGTTTGGGCTTGGGTTTGGGGAATCAGGACTGTGCCGAGGATGACGGGAATTAGCCCCAGGAGGGTGAGACGGAGTTTAACCATGAGTATTAAGGGAAAAACAACGGATTGCTTACGCCAGGAAGGAAGGGGGCCGTTGCCCCCATAACTGACGAATGTTCTTGATGAAGCGCTTTCAGCCTAACCGGGTTCAGGGGAGAAGCGATCGCCGTTCCCAAAATTGATACGGGGGATGAAGAGACGGCAAACCATCAACTTTGTAATTCTTATTTTTCAGGAAACTTTTCCCCAGGGGAATCCCCACAGTTTCCACAGCTTTTCCGGAGGTTTTCCCCAGAAATCTCATCATTTTCCACAGATCACAAAAGCTAAAACCGACTTTTTGGTTGGAACCTCACAGGGGAGGGGATCAGGATTGTAAAAGGGGGCATACGGAGTTTAAGTGAAGTTATGTAACAAAAACCAGGCTCAAAGCCTTATTCTTGCGTAAACCTTGAGTTTTTCTAAAGCCATTGTTAACATTTCTCAGCATTGACAAATCCCCCCCTTTCCCGCGAAATAGAGTTAGAGTCTGTATTGAACCATGGCTGGATTGCTACCCATCACCAACCTTTAAAATTGTTTTCCAGGGGTCGTCATTCAGAACTTTAGTCCCGCTGTCGTCTGCACGACGACGGGATGCCATCCCCTTAACCCCATTAAAGGCAAGTTATCGGGGGATTCGTCGAGCGTACCTATCCGCGCTAGCGTAGCCCCCTGCTTCGATATTCTTCCTCATCCTCGGCTGCCGACATCTGCTGATGTTCGCTGCGGCTCGGTTTGACTTGTTTTTTTTGCTTACGAGGTCATCATGACAACTCAAATCAGTATCCTGACCGAAATCCCCGAAGATCTACACCAATCCCTTCGGCACTATCTGGATCAACACCCCAGTTGGGATCAAGATCAAGTGTTCACGGCTGCCTTGTCTTTCTTTTTGCTCCATGGCGCTCATTCCCCTCGCCCCCATCTGACGGATACCCCTGATCCGGCGGCAGCAAAAGCTTACCTAGAAACGCTGTTTCACACCTAAAGCGGTGGTAAACTAGGGTCTGTTTTTGCATCCCCTCCCACCATGCTAGAAAGTTTGATTGTTGGTGCAGGCCTGAGCGGCTTGGCCACGGCCCATCGGTTACAACAGCGCGATCGCCAGTTTTTAATCACCGAGCAGGATGATCGCCCTGGGGGCGTAATGATCAGCAAACAGCGGGATGGCTTCCTCTGGGAGGAGGGGCCCAATAGTTTTCAACCCAATCCCATCCTTTTAAAACTCGCCGTGGAGGTGGGTTTGGGGGATGATTTAGTTTTGGCTGATCGCCGTTTGCCCCGGTTTGTCTATTGGCAGGGGCGGCTGTTGCCGGTGCCGATGAGTCCGGGGGCAGCGGTGCGATCGCCCCTGTTGAGTTTTGGCGGTAAGTTGCGGGCGCTGTTGGGGGCGTTGGGCTTTGTGCCGCCAAAGATGGGGGGGATGGAATCGGGGAGTGAGGAAACGATCTGGCAATTTATCCATCGCCATTTAGGGGCGGAAGTGGCCGAACGTTTGATCGCGCCCTTTGTGTCGGGGGTCTATGCCGGGGATGTCCATGGTTTGAGTATGGCGGCGGCGTTTCGGCGGATTTATGAGTTAGAGGAGAAGGGCGGCGGCTTGGTGGCGGGGGCGATCGCCACCCGTCGTCAAAGTCAACCGACTCCCCCCGATCCGAGCCTGCCCCAAACCAAGCCGGGGGAACTGGGATCTTTCCGGGAGGGGATGGAGATGTTGCCCAAGGCGATCGCGGCACGGTTGGGCGATCGCCTCCGTTGCCAATGGACGCTAACGGGTCTTGAACGCCTCCCCAATGGCTACCGCGCCCAATTCGACACGCCCACGGGCCCGGAAACTGTGGAAACCCGCAGTCTTGTCCTGGCCATTCCCGCCCATCGCGTCGCCCCCCTCCTCGCCCCCCTAACGGGAACGGCTCAGGAGGTTTTAGAGGCGATTCCCTATCCCCCGGTGGCCTGTGTGGTGATGGCCTATCCCGATCAGGCTTGGCGGCGACCCCTTCAAGGTTTCGGCAATTTAAACCCCCGTCATCAGGGGATCCGCACCCTGGGGACGATCTGGTCTTCCACCCTCTTCCCTGGCCGTTGCCCCCAGGGTTGGCGGATGATTTCCAGTTTTATTGGTGGGGCCACGGATCCGGCGGTAGGGGAAATGGATCGCGAAGCGATCGCCCAGCAGGTTCACGCCGATCTGAGCAAAATGCTCGTCAAGCCCGAATTTAAACCAGAAGTTTTAGCCGTGCGGGTTTGGCCCAAGGCGATCCCCCAATATACGTTGGGTCATGGCGATCGCCTCCACCACCTCACCACCCACCTCGACCAATTCCCCGGCCTTTTCCTCTGTAGCAACTACACCGATGGGGTGGCGTTGGGGGATTGTATTCGTCGGGGTTTGGCGGCAGCGGAGCGGGTGGAAACCGTTTTATAGGGGCGTTGGCGTAAGCCTGCCGGAGGCACAAAAAATTTTCGCCCCGGAGGATCCCCCCGGCTACGCCGACCCCCTTAATAAGGGGGTTTTCTGGAACCCCCCTTTTTAAGGGGGGCAGGGGGGATCCTCCCACAGATCGAGTTAAAAGCAATACAAATCACCCCCCTTTTTAAGGGGGGCAGGGGGGATCCTCCCACAGATCGAGTTAAAAGCAATACAAATCACCCCCCTTTTTAAGGGGGGCAGGGGGGATCCCGATGACGCAACCTTTAGATATTCTCATCCTCTCCAATGGCCCCGGCGAAGTGACGACTTGGGTGCGGCCGGTATTGGTGCAGTTGCGGCAGCGGTATGGGGAAGATCGGCAACGGTTGCGCATTTCTGTGGTGTTGGCTCCCTGTCCCCATGGGACGGGCCATGAGGCTGAGGTGGTGCGGGGTTATCGGGAGTGCGATCGCCTCCAGGGGCCGGAAGCCTTTTGGCCCTTTCTCCTTTGGGGGAAGACGGTAGAAGGTTGGGATTGGCGGCCGGCGGGCATTGTTTTGTTTTTGGGGGGGGATCAGTTTTTTGCGGTGGCGATCGCCCAACGCCTCGGTTATCGCCTCGTCGTTTATGCCGAATGGGAAGCCCGTTGGCCCCGTTGGGTGGATCAGTTTGCGGTGATGAATGCCGGGGTGCAAGAGAAAATCCCCGCTGCCTATCGCCATAAAGCCTATGTGGTGGGGGATTTAATGCGCGATCAGCCCGATGGGGAAGGTGAACCAGATGATACCGAATGGATCGCCTTTTTGCCGGGGTCAAAGGCAATGAAACTTTCCCAAGGTGTACCCTTGGCGATCGCCTTTGCCGACCATCTCGCCCCACACCGTCCCCAGACACGCATCGGGATTCCCCTCGCCCCGACGCTGGATCTCGCCCGTTTCTGTCAATTTGCCGATCCCGCCTTTAATCCCCTCATGAAAAAACTCGGTGTTAGCCCGGTCACGCTCATTGAACCCCCCAAGGGCAACCCCTATCTGCGCACGGCTACGGGCCAAACCTTGGAAATTTGGCGCAGGTTTCCCGCCCATGGTGATCTGCGCCGCTGTCGTTTCTGTCTAACCAGCCCCGGAGCCAATACTGCTGAACTAGCTGCGATGCAAATCCCGATGGCGGTGATGGTTGCTACCCATGATCTGGAGGGGATAGAGGTTTGGGATGGTTTACCCGGATTAATGGCACGGTTGCCGGGGGTGGGGAAACTACTCCTGAAAGGGTTTAACCAGTTCGTGTATGGCCAATACCGGCGGCGGGAACAGCAGGGCAAAAAACCGCTGTTTGCTTGGCCGAATATTTGGGCGGGGCGGGAGATTGTCCCGGAATGGGTTGGCCCGCTTACGGGGGAGTTTTTAGCCAATGAGGTCGATGCCCTCCTCAATGATCCGGCGGCGTTGGCGGCGATGCGGTCGGCGTTGGGGGCGGTGCGGGGGGAGCCGGGGGCGGCGGCGAGGTTGGTGGCGGGGTTGGTGGAGCCGGAGGGGGGCGATGGGTGCGCTGCTTCTGATCGGGTTTAAGCGGGATTTACTGGGGTTGAGGGGCGATCGCGGGCCATGAGGTTCAGGCGATTAGCCAATTGTTGTACAATGATGTTGTACAAGTTTTCGCAATCCTGATGTTAAGCAAAGAAACGACTTATTCTCAGGCAAGAACGAATTTAGCGACTATTTTGGATCAAGTGTGTGATGAGCGTCAGATTATGGTCATTAAGCGTCGCAATGGGCAAAATGTGGCGTTAATTGCTGAAGATGAGCTAGAGAGTTTATTAGAATGTGTTTATTTATTGCGATCGCCTGAAAATGCGAAGCGTTTATTTCGTGCTTTAGAATGGTCAGAAAACAGCACCGCAATGCCTCTTTAGGGTAATTTCTAATGTATCTAGCAACGCGGTTACTTCTAGAGAGCGATCGCCTGCGGCTTTTGTCGAGCGATCGCAAAAATTGGACTATGGTAAGAATTCCTGCATCTCGTCCCAGTAGGTAGGCAATTTCGGTCAGTGCAGGTTGAGGTAGGGCAATGGTTGGCTGGTGTTGATAGATGGTGGCAACGGCACTATGGTGGTGATCCTTACGGTTGAGCAAAGCAACCACAAATCCGGTATCAGCGATCGCCCCTATTTTTTCCATGATAAACCCGAAGCGGATTGAATTTCTGCGGTGAGGATGGCTTCTGCTTGGGTAGAAAGTTCGGCACTACCGTCATAGAGACCTGTGAGAAAGGGGTCGGGGGGAGTGGGGGATGGGGAAAGGGGGTTAGGGGTTAAATTTGCTTGTAGATACTGGGCGATGGCCTCATCGAGCAGAGTTTCTAAACTTTTCTGTTCTTGGATGGCGACCTGTACCAGTTGGGTCAAGGTTTGGGGGTCTGGTTTCCAGTTTAGGGTTATGTCTAGCATGGTTGTATTTGGTGACTGATCACATTTTATCTAGAAGATCTGACAGGGCCTGAACTGATGTGCTATCTGTTTGGGGCGACCATACCACGGCCTCGGTTGAGGCGAGTTGCTGGAGCAATTCATGGGCTGGGTCAATGAAGCAGTTTAGTGGTTTGTTTCCCATGGATTAATTACATCAATTCCACAATCCAAGAAGTCGCGGATATTGCGGGTTGCTAATGTTGACTGATGAACTTGGCAAATGGCTGCGATTTGTGCATCAAATTGTGAGATGGGGCGGCCGATTTGTTTACGGCTTGCTGCTATTCGGGAATAATGTTCAGCGGATTTTTGATCGAAGGCTAAAATTCGCTCCGTTAAGTGATGCTCAAAGATAATCGATGCTCCATCGAGCAATTTTTGTCGTCGCTGTCCTTCAGGGAGAATTTGAATGCCATACAAAATTTCGGCTTGGGTAATACTGGTTGTGTACAGTGATGCACCGTTTTGGCGGGTTAACCATTGGCGAATGATCTGAGAACCCATGGGCTGAATGAGTTCTGAAATGATGTTGGTATCGAGCATGATTTTCATCAAAAACTCCTTGTGGAAACCCCCACCTCGCACCGCAGGTGGGGGAGGAAACAAGCGTCAGGCAGCGGGGTTAAATACCCCACTGACTGACAATCTCTGCGGGCAACTGACCAAAATACCTGTGGCGCGATAGAGTAGCTCAACCTTAGCAGCACTGAACTGACCAATACGCTTCCAACTGAACTCAGAAACAGAAACTTGCCGAGCCGTATCGCCACTCACATAGCCCACCGAGACGCGACCTGCCATCTCAGCCCGCACCAGATCCCCCTTGCGGAATCCATGGCGGGTCACTGTACCCCCATATTTGCGGCGTAGACCCTGCTTACGGGGAACCATGAGGTGCAGTTGCCTGCGACTGATGGGTGGCCGTTTAATCACGACAAATGGGGCAGATGTAATCTTAACCTGGCCAAAGCAAAGATAACCGTGACTGCGTTTCCGTTGGAAGGGACGATACTCGATGAAGTATCCACAAGCTAGGGCGATACCATCTACGGCATGGGTTTGGGGGATTTGTTCTGCTTTATCCTGAGACTTCTTCAATCCCAAGAAAGAGCGAAGTTGAGCAGTGCCATTGCCATCCTTCTGCCACCCGTAGCGAGTGTAGACGGGGGCAATTTGCGCCATTTTCTCAATGGCGTAGGCTTGCCCCACCATCACAGGGGAGAAACCCTTCCCAGATTTTGCTCCCTTTCGACCGGAGGTTAAGTCCACGTCGGCGCGAACTTTCTCGTAGCCAATGGCGGCAATGGGAAATAGTTGGGACAACTCCTGAACAACCCGAAACTGGGTGCATCTCAATTAGGAGATGAGTAAATATACTCATTACAATTCCTCCTCAAAAGCCTACATAATTTAGACACTGTTGACCACCTTTGACCCATGACTCCCCAAACGCAGGCTGAACTCCAGCAA